>NZ_DATGKU010000176.1:0-21820 GCF_035294505.1 Chthonomonas sp.
TGTAGGGCAGGTTGCCTACGCGTTACGCGACCGTTCGCCGCTAGAGACACCCCTTGCAGGGTGCCTCCCGCTCGACTTGCATTTCTTAGGCACGCCGCTAGCGTTCGTCCTGAGCCAGGATCAAACTCTCCGTTGAAAACCTTATGTCAAGCCGATTCTTTGTTTGGGCTTCCCTACGGTCGCCTTCAACAAAGCCGGCTTCGACTTCGAGATGTTTTGCAAAAACCTGGCTGTTTTTATAAGGCGCAAGGTCATTCCCTTCCCCTTGACGGGGAAGTATCATGACGTTGCTCCGTCACACGCGACTCGATTCTTAAGGAACTGTGCTTCCCGGCGTTTCCCTTTGGAAGCGTCGGGCCTGACAATCTGAAGTTTGCCCACATCGCTGCAGGCTCCCTCCAGACGCCCGCATAATATACACCAGCTCTTGCGTGTTTGTCAAGGGAATGTGGAAAGAATTTTTGTCCCACCGTTCCTATATATCCTTGCCCCGTCTGTACCCGACCGCATCCGCGAAAACTTAGCCTTCATAGGGTAGCGCTGGCTTTTCCTCTCTCAAGTTGGGGTGGGGGCTTGTCGGAGGCCGGCCTTGAAGATCCGGTGATACGCCTGTCATTTCGAGCCGAAGGCGAGAAATCTTGAGTTTCCATTCCCACCCGTTCTGAGGACGAGTGCGTGTGCTTTGAGGGGTAAGGAGTGGGGCTGACAATCTCACGGTTCTAGAGGCAGTTAGCAGAGCAAGCTTATCTTGCTCGCCCCCTATCCCTTCCTTTCGTCTTGCAGACAGCAATGCAGCGGCCAGAGAGATAGGGGCTGGTGAGACTGACAATTGCTTCGGTTCTAGAGGCAGTTAACCAAGCAAGCCGACTTTGCTCGCCCCTATCCCTTCCTTTCGTCTTGCAGACAGCAATGCAGCGGCCAGAGAGATGGGCTTTGAAGGAAACGATTCTGGCCGCTGAGTTGCCCACCGCGAGGTGCCCCTCTCCCAAAGTGGGGGAGGGGCGGGGGGCTTGAAGAGCCAGCGATACGCCTGTCATTTCGAGCCGAAGGTGAGATAAACAACTGTCATTTCGAGCCGAAGGCGAGAAATCTTGAATTTCCATTCTCTCCAGTTCTGAGGGGTACAGGGTGGGACTACAGAGACTGTCAATCTTGCGGTTCTAGAGAAAGTCAGCAAAGCAAGTCTACTTTACTCGCCCCCTATCCCGGCCTTTCCCCCTATCAGGGAGAAAGGGGGCAGTTATGGTTAGTTTCCGAAGGGAAGATTATCACAGAAAACTGCCAATGAACTTACTGGTCTCCCCTCTCCCAAATTGGGGGAGGGGGAGGGCGCCCTGCCCCAGAAAATCTTGCGATTTTCTGGGGACCCCAGTGCCGGCCTTGAGGGGAGTGGGGGTGGGAGCTGGTAAGCCAGCCTGCCTCGTTCGCCCGCTACTTTTTGGCATATAGCGATAAGCCCACGTCTAGTGACTTGAGTTGACCTCTACGATAGGCCCTGATGGGCTTGGAGTGGAGAGCTTTTTCTCGATCTGGAGGAGGTTTCCAGAGACCTGTTTGGCGTTGGCGTTGGTGATATGGATCGCCCAGCGTACGGCACCGATCAGTACAAAGAGCAGGGCCATCAACAACAAAACGCGCACGATAACACTCTGTCTATGGGCAGGCTCTTCCCACTCTAAACCGACGTCCCTCTGTTCCTCATCTTCCATGGTCAAACCCTCCTGCCTCTTCACCTTCCGGCGAGGCCGTCTATAGCACTCCCTTTGTCGAGGGCACCCCTTTCACCCGCGGGTCTATGCTGCAAGCTTGGGCAAGCGCTCGCCCAAACGCCTTAAAGGTCGCCTCAATGATGTGGTGGGTGTTACTTCCCGCCATTTGACGAAGATGGATTGTCCAGCCCGCATGCAGGGCCACCGCGCGGAAGAACTCCGGCACCATCTCGGTGGTAAAGTCGCCCAAACGCGGTGTGGTGAGCTGAAGGTCCCAACTTAGGTGGCCTCTTCCACTGATGTCAATGGCGCATAGCACAAGCGCCTCGTCCATCGGCACAATGGCGTGTCCCATGCGCACCAGGCCGCTGCGGTCGCCCAAAGCCTGAGCCAATGCCTGCCCCAGCACGATGCCGGTATCCTCTACCGTATGGTGGTCATCAATATGCAGGTCGCCGTGGGCTTGCACGGTAAGGTTCATCAGGCTATGCCGAGCGATATGGGCCAGCATGTGGTCGAAAAAGCCCACGCCCGTAGTGCCCTCGAAGCGCCCTTCGGCATCGAGAGCGATCTCAATATGTATATCGGTTTCTGCGGTTTTACGATGTAGGGTGGCCTTACGGGGTGCGCTCATGGGGTCTGCTCCTGTCGCGCTTCAGCGGCCCGCGCATGGGTTTCAAACCCCTCGGCGCGTGCCAGCAGAGCGAGGGAGGGAATAAGAGGGTTCAATGTTTCCGGCGTCGCGTAGATCACACTGGTTCGCTTGAGAAAGGTCTCTACATGCAGAGGAGAGGCATAGCGTGCCGTGCCACTGGTGGGCAGCGTATGGCTGGGGCCGGCCATATAATCCCCAAGCGTCTGGGGCGTGTAGTCCCCCAAAAGCACCGCCCCTGCGTTTTTCACCGCGCCGAGCAGCGCCAAAGGCTCGCGCACCATGAGCGCGAGATGCTCTGGGGCGCAAGCGTTAGCCAGCGCGAGGGCCTGCTCCATCGTTTCGGTAACAAGCAGAAGACTGTTATGCTCCAACGCCTGCCGCAGAATGGGGCTACGCGGAAGCTGTTCCAACTGCCGCTCTATCTCGGAAGCCACGGCAGCCACCAGCGAAGCGGAGGGAGTGATGAGATAGCCGGCACAGGCCGGATCGTGCTCTAACTGGGTGAGGATATCGAGCGCGACAAAAAGAGGATAAGCCCCCTCATCGGCCACAATGCACACCTCACTAGGGCCGGCCAACATATCTATATCTACCACTCCCCAGAGCAGCTTTTTGGCGGTGTTTACCCATACATTCCCCGGCCCCACGATCTTATCCACCGCGGGCACCGTTTGAGTGCCATAGGCCATCGCGGCCACCGCCTGCGCTCCCCCCACGGCAAAAACCCTATCCACCCGCGCCAAAGCGGCAGCCGCGAGGACGAGGGGCGCGATGCGGCCCTCTTTCTGAGCCGGTGAGCAGAGAACCAGCTCCTTTACACCGGCGACCCGTGCGGGTAAGGCGGTCATCAGAACGGTGGACGGATAGGCGGCCGTTCCTCCAGGAACATAGATACCAACCCGCTCCAACGGCCGTATCAGTTGGCCGGTCACCCAGCCGAGTCGGGCATCCATCCAGCTTGTGCGTTTCTGGTGCTCGTGAAAGGCTGCGATATGGCTTGCCGCCTGCTCCAGAGCCGCCCGGAGCGCTGGGGGCAGCGCCTCAAGCGCCTGTTGCAGCGCCTCCGGCGGCACTTCGAGCGAGGCCAATTGAGGGGAATCGAACCGACGCCCTAGCTCTAAAAGCGCCGCATCGCCTTCCGTGCGCACCCGTTCTATTATTTCGCGCACCCCCCGCTCGACCTCCGGATTGTGCTGCAGGGTGGTACGTCGTACGGCGGCACAGGCCTGTTCAAAACCGATCTCGGCTACGTTTACAATGCGCACAATAGGTTCTAGCTTCCTTCCCATGCGAATAACAAAGTATACCTGCCTTAAAAAGCTGAAGAGAAGTTCTCATCCTTCCCAAGGGGAGTGAGACTGCCGATCTCACGGTTCTAGAGGCAGTTAACAAAGCAAGTTAGCTTTGCTCGCCCCCTATCCCTTCCTTTCGTCTTGCAGACAGCAACGCAGCGGCCAGAGAGATGGGCTTTGAAGGAAACGATTCTGGCCGCTGAGTTGTCCACCGCGAGGTGCCCCTCTCCCTGATAGGGGGAGGGGCGGGGTGGGGAGGCTTGAAGAGCCAGTGCTACGACTGTCATTTCGAGCCGAAGGCGAGAAATCTTGAATTTCAATCCCTACCGGTTCGGAGGGGAATGGGTGGGGCTGATGAGACTGCCGGCTTTACAGTTCTAGAGGCAGTTAACCAAGCAAGTTAGCTTTGCTCGCCCCCTATCCCGTCCTTTCCCCCTATTAGGGAGAAAGGGGGCGGTTGTGTTGAGTTTCCGAAGGGAAGATTATCACAGAAAACTGCCAATGAACTTATTGGTCTCCCCTCTCCCAAATTGGGGGAGGGGCGGGGGGGTGGGGGCTGTTGGGCCAACCCTTGAGCGCAGCACCGTCGGCCTTAAGGGGTGGTGGGGTGTAGGCTATAATAGTGCAGTGTACTCGGATAGTGAATGACACCACTGAGTTCCGTCACCGGGCAACCAACAGGCACCCTAGAACCCATTGAAAGCGTATCGTTTCCAAAAGGCTAAGCTATAAGGCGCAGAAAGCTATGAAAGATAGCGAGATCATCTTTATTGTGGTGGAGTCGCCGGAAGGCGGCTACGAAGCCCATGCGTTAGGACATGCCATCTTCACCGAGGCCGATGACCTTGCAAGCCTGCGTGAGCAGGTGCGCGATGCCGTTCGCTGCCATTTCGATGAGGAAGAACGACCCACGATTATTCATCTCCACATGATCCGTGACGAAGTTATTGCTGTATGAAGCTTCCGAGAGATGTGGGTGGTGAGGAGCTATGCAACTGTTTGGCTCGTTACGGCTATCGCACCGTCCGTCAGACAGGCAGCCACATACGCCTTGTTTCTACCTTCAAGGGAACCGAGCATCAGATCACCATACCGGCCCATCGGCCCCTTCGGGTGGGAACGCTCAGTAGCATTCTTAGAGAAGTCGCCGACTACTTGGAGATCGAGCAGGGTGTTCTTATGGAGGAGCTTTTCGGGAAACGTGAGACCTGCACACCCCAAACACACGATAACGACAACCTCTCGGGTCTAGAGGCAATTGGCAAAGCAAGCCTGTCTTGTTCGCCCCCTATCCTGTCCTTTCCGCCCTGCAGACAGCAACGCAGCGGTCTTAGCAGACGGCACAGCAGCGGCCTGAGAGATGGGGATTAAGGGGGTGAATCAGGCCGCTGAGGCGGAGGGCGTGGGCCTTGAGGGGCGGGGGGGTGGGGGCTTGAAGAGCTAGTGCTACGCCTGTCATTTCGAGTCGAAGGTGAGATCAACAACTGTCATTTCGAGCCGAAGGCGAGAAATCTTGAATTTCCATTCCCACCAACTCTGAGGGGTGGGGCAGGTGAAACTACCGGCTTTACAGTTCTAGAGGCAGTTAACCAAGCAAGTTAGCTTTGCTCGCCCCCTATCCCTTCCTTTCCCCCGATTCGGGAGGTGCTAGCGCACGGCGCAGCAGCGGCCAGAGAAATAGGCGGGTAAGGCAATCTTCCTGGCCGCTGAGGGGAAGGGCGTCGGCCTTGAGTTGCCCACCGCGAGGTGCCCCTCTCCCAAATTGGGGGAGGGGAAGGGCGTCGGCCTTGAGGGGCGGGGGGGTGGGGGCTGCAAAATGCCGACGTCAAAGCCCCCCTCTCATCCCCTCGCACGCGGGGGGGGGGAAGCTGGTCATCTCTCCCCATGTAGGGAGAGAGGCGGAGAGTGGAGGCGTTGAGAGATGGGTATAAAAACTTGATGGATACGAAAAAGGGGTAAAAAACGTCTATTAAAGTAGGGTATTGTGTAGATAGGAAAATGCGCCCTCTTAGGCGAAAGGTTGCACAAAATGAGCGATTCGGATGATAGAGGCCTTTTTTGGTCTAAAGAAAGCCGCCTTCCTCTCAAGGCCAACGGTGCAGTGCTCAGAAAATCTCGCGATTTTCTGACGAAGGGAGCCTTTCCCCTCCTCGGCCTTGTGGCTTTTGTTGTGAGCTTGCTGTGGGTTCGCCCAGGCTATGCCCAAACATCCACCACGGCAACCAAGCCCAGCCCAACGTCCGAGAACGGCCCCATCACCTATACCCCCGATACCGATCCGGAGGTGAAACTGGGTAAAGAGGCCGCACAGCAGGACATGAAGCAGCTCAAGCTCATAACCTCCGGCCCAGAGTACGAGCGCCTCCAGAAAATAGGCCAAGAGCTGGCCAACGTCGCCGATCGCTACCCCATTCCGGCGCTCTGGGGCTACCCTAACTTCAAACCCTTTAAGTTCTCCTTCTATCTGGTAGATAATAAGGATGTGAACGCCTACTCCTACCCCGGCGGCTTTGTTTTTGTGGATAAAGGCCTTATGGATTTCGTTCACTCCGATGACGAGTTGGCCGCCGTGCTCGCCCACGAAATGGGGCACGTTATGCACCATCACATTCTTAAACTGCTGCACGAGCAGGGCAAGCTTCAAAACATCCTCACCCCGTTGCAGTTGGCTGCCATCGGAATGATCATCGCCGGACATTTCGCCGACAACAGCACCGCCGGGGCCGGCTTTTTCCTGGCCAACGGCTCGCAGCTCTACCAAGTCGCACGTATGAACGGCTATTCGGTGCACGCCGAAGAGGATGCCGACCACTACTCCATTCTGCTTCTTACCCACACGCACTTTGACCCCGCCGCCATGTACACCTTTATGAGCCGCCTGGCCAACACGGAAACCCCGCAGGAGTTAGGCATTCTGCGCGATCACCCTCCTACCCCGCAACGTGTGGAGGCCGCCAAAAACCTGCTAGAAAGCCTTCACATTCCGCTTAGCATCACCACAGCCGACCCGGCTTGGCGCGCCAATGTTACCGACATCAAGAAGGGCAGCGACGATCTGGCGCAAATTAGTGTGAAGGGCATCGTGGTCTGCAGTGTTGTTGGCCTCAACGGAGAATCGGCACACGACCGCGCCGTCGCCCTCGCCACCAAGCTCGATCAGCTTCTGGATAGCGGCCTACAAGCTTATGAAATTCACTACGCCCCAAACGGTGAGGGCATTATGTTGCGCAACACGCTCTTTCTGACCCAGGCCGATGCACAAGCGCAAGGGACTTCCCTAGAGCAACTGAAGCAGTCGCTCGGAAACGCGATCATCCAGATCCTCCAGATGCGGCAGATCGAGTTCTCTAATTAAAGGCTTAATCGCGTGCAACGGCAAGCGCCCATACGCGCGTCGCTCCGGCCTGCTTCAACAGTTTGGCGATCTCGCCTAAAGTCGCCCCGGTCGTTATAACATCATCCACTAAGGCCACAGAAAGTCCCCGAAATCGCTCCGGCTCGGTCACCTCAAAAGCGCCCACCACGTTCTCCCGTCGGGCCGCCGCCCCCAATCGGGTTTGAGGGCTTGCAAACTTTACGCGCCTCAAACCACCGGTCTCCAGTCGCCAACCTTTTTCTTTCGCAAGATAGTAGGCGATCCGCTCCGATTGGTTGTACCCTCGTTGGCGCAAGCGCTTGGGATGAAGCGGAACCGGCACCACAATATCAAAGGTGAAACCGCCGGCCTGCGGGGCGTCTTCGGGGATCGCCTCGGGATCGAAGGAACTGCCCAAAAGATGGGCTAAGGGGGCAGCCAATGAGGTGCGTCCTCCGTACTTCAACCGATGGATCGCCTCCCGAAGGCTTCCGCTATAACGTCCGAACGCATACGACCATTCCCATGCCGGCCCTTGACCGGCAGCACATCGTAGACACCAGCTTGAGGCCCTTAGTGTGGGCGCCCCACAACGAACGCAAAACGGAGGCGGCAGGGGTTCAAACGAGGCGATGCAGGTGGCGCATAGCGCTCCATCGGGCAACAACTCGCCACATAGCAGACACTTTGGGGGATAGACAAGGTCAAGCAGACCGTGGACGCAAAGTGTGGCAAACGCCTTAACGTCCACTTTCATGGCGCGGCAGGGGTTCCAACAGCACAAAAACCATCTCGACGCAGTTGGGAACATGGTGCAGGGGAATGAGCTGCAACCGCTGCGCCATGAACTTCTCGGCCACCCGCACCGGCCCCTCGATACAGTGGGGCGCTTTAAACCGCGCCAACGTGGGGGCACCGGCCTGAAACAGTCCTTCCATCTCAAGGCGCTGCAAAACCTGTTGGTGCAACACGTCGGTACAGGTGCATTCCAGCACCTTTTGCGGGGCCAGACCGGTTATTACGGCCAAGGCACGGTTCCAGCGCACGATCTTTCCCGATCTATCGAAGGCAAAGCAGGGCTGTGATAGACGTTCCACCAGTTGATCGAGCGTTTCTCGAGCGCTTTCGGCCATACGCCGCGCGTGTGCCGCATCGGCCCGCAACACGGCTTCCAGAGCTTCCTTTTTGGATGCACGTTTAGGCAGATGCTCTCCGTTAGCAACCACCACGGCCACAGGGGCAACGTCGCCGGCTGTTTTTTGGCTTGCAGGCGGGGTTTGGTTGTGCTCTGAGGTTTTCAAACTTCGCTTCTCCGAACGGGCAAACTGGGCTTTCACTGTTAGTTTTTGGTAAATGCAGCTACTTTCCTCAGGCCTAATTCCTGCCAAGGCCCCCACCAAGCCCCCCGCCGAGGCCTCCCCCATTGGCGCCCTGCAGACTGTGGATGAGGGAAGGCAAGCTGGAGAGCATGGAGGTAAGCGACTGAAGCCCCACAAAAAGCAGCAGGAGATGAAATACCATGGCAACACAGCTCCAAAGGACGCAGAACTTGCCGATCTGCTGGCGCTGGCGGTTGTCGCTCATCATCATGAACGCCCATCCGATGGGCAACCCCACATAGGGCAGCGTAATGGCCAGCCACAGCGCCGCCCGCTTGGCCATGCCTTCATCACCGGCTAAAGCGGTTGGAGGCACGTAGGCACGCCCGGCCTCCGCCGTGCCGGCGCGTGGGGGCGGGTTCCCCATAGTCGGAGCCACCCCTGAAAGCGGCGATTGGCACTTCCAACAAAAGGAAGCGGTATCGAAGTTGTTGGCGCCACAACGTGGGCACACAATACGTCCAGAGCTAGCTGCCATGATAGATTTCCTTTCGCCATTCCCTACCCGATCTCCTCCATAAAACGAAGACAAGGGAACCATCGCCTTTGAGGCGATTGCCCACGCCCTCGATGGGAGGGCAACCCTCTGCGAGGCTCGGAGCGTTCCGCAAGCAACCCCCCAACGTCCCTGCCCGTTCCAAAAACTCACAGCCCCGTCACAACCACGCGGGCAAGCCACCCCCGTTAGGGGGTGGTCCTTGACTCCACCTATAGTTTTGATACGGTTTAAAGGAGGTTTCTCGGCACAGGAGGTCGGCAGCTGCCGACAGGCCCTTCTCAGCGGGAAGCGCCGGCCTTCAGGCGTTCCACCCACGAGGCATGAATCTCTTCAAAGATGTCGGTGAGGCTTTTCGAGAGGTTCCATTCGGGATAGTGCGCTCGCATTTTGGAGAGGTTGCTGATGTAGCAGATATGATCGCCCTCACGATTTTTATCCACATACTCATACACCATCTTCTTGCCGGACACGGCCTCGGCCATCTGGAAGGCCTCAAGAATAGAGCAGCTATTCCCTCGGCCTCCGCCCAGGTTATAAACCTCTCCACACCGTGGATTGCGGATAAAGGCGTGAATGAAGCGGGCCACATCGTAGGAGTGGATGTTGTCGCGCACCTGTTTGCCCTTATAGCCGTAGATGGTGTATTTGCGCCCTTCCAAATTGCATTTAATGAGATAGCTCAAAAAACCGTGCAGCTCCACACCGGAGTGGTTTGGCCCAGTGAGGCAACCGCCGCGCAGGCAGCAGGTGCCCATGCCGAAGTAGCGGCCGTACTCCTGCACCATAATATCGGCGGCCACTTTCGAGGCGCCGAAAAGGGAGTGCTTGCTCTGGTCAATGCGCATCTGTTCGGTAATGCCATCGTAATCTTCGGGGCGAGCATAGTCCCAGCGAGTCTCCAGCTCCTTCAGGGGAAGTTCGTTGGGCGCGTCGCCGTAGACCTTGTTGGTAGACATATGCACGAAGGGCGCTTCGGGGCAGAAACGGCGGGCTGCCTCCAGCAAGTTCATTGTGCCTACGGCGTTGGTATCGAAATCCTCAAAGGGCATGCGGGCCGCCAAATCGTGCGAGGGTTGGGCGGCCGTATGCACAATGGCATCCGGCCGGAGGGTCTCCATTAACTCCAAAACCCCCTGCCTGTTACGGACATCCAGCTCATGATGGATGAAGTTAGGCAACTCTCTTTGTAGCCGCTGCTGGTTCCAGCGCGTATCGCCCTGGGGGCCGAAAAAGAGGGCACGCGCGTTGTTGTCGGCCCCGTGCACCTCCCAGCCCTCATGGGCAAAGTAGGTGCAGACCTCTGAACCGATCAATCCCGACGAACCCGTCACCAGAATCTTTTTCATCGTACCTCCCTCTATTTTTAGTGTAGCATATCCTCCCTCCATTCCTTCCCCCAGGCTCACTATCTGCAGGCCGCAAGGACGGGATAGGGGGGCGCGCAAGGGAGGCTTGCTTGGTTAACTGCCTTTAGAACCGCGAGATTGGCAGTCTCACCGACCCCACCCCCATCTCTCAGAACCGGTAAGGGTTGAAATTCAAGATTTCTCGCCTTCGGCTCGAAATGACAGGTGTCTTCGGATCGAAATGACAGGTGTTCATCTCGCCTCCGGATCGAAATGACAGTCTTATTGCCAGTTCTTCAAGCCCCCACCCCCCCGCCCCTCCCCCACTTTGGGAGAGGGGAGACCAGCAAGCTCATTGTCGGTTTTCTATATGATAATCTTCCCTTCGGAAACTCAACACAATCGCTCCCTTTCTCCCTGATAGGGGGAAAGGAAGGGATAGGGGGCGAGCAAGATAGGCTTGCTTGGTTAACTGCCTCTAGAACCGCGAGATCGGTAGTCTCACCGACCCCACCCCCATCTCTCAGAACCGGTAAGGGTTGAAATTCAAGATTTCTCGCCTTCGGCTCGAAATGACAGTTGTTCATCTCGGCTTCGGCACGGAATGACAGTTGTTGATCTCGCCTTCGACTCGAGATGACAGTCGTATCGCCGACTCTTCAAAGCCCCCACCCCCACTCCCCTCCCCCAATTTGGGAGAGGGGCACCTCGCGGTGGGCGCCTCAGCGGCCTGTGTCGTTTCCTTCATCGCCTATCTCGCTGGCCGCTGCATCGCCGTCTGCAAGACGAAAGGATGGGATAGGGGGCGAGCAAGGGAGGCTTGCTTGGTTAACTGCCTCTAGAACCGCGAGATTGGCAGTCTCACCAACCGAAGAGCCGAAGTGCGCGCTGAATGAGCCGAACCCTACGATCATCTCGCCGCCCTTGTGTGGCCGCCAGCCAACGGTGCACTCTCTTCTCGAAGGCGCTTCTTGGGTCGGCAAGCAGCCCCGGTGCTACCTCGCGCCCCATCGCACGCGCCTTTTCCTCCCAATCTACGTCCCACAGGTCTATTTTGCGGAATTTGCGCGTGCCGTGCTCCAGCAACATCGTCACGATCTCGGCATCCCACCAGTAGTAAGGCGCCTTCGATTCCTCTTGCAGCGCCTTCCAATCAATCCCTTGCCGTTCGTAGCCTTCCAGCCACTCCTTTTGTACCGGATGCATCTCTTTGGGGTCTCTGGCATCCATATGATGGTATTGACGATAGATGGTGATCGGGCGTTTTGAAGGGTAGGTTAAGCGCTCCCAGGCCTGATACCACCGCTGCTTGCTTTTCATCCGCTCCCAGTTGATATATTGAAAATGGAGGAGTTTGATCTCTTTCCATACAATGCGATGACACCCCTGAGGTTGTGGTAATCGGGTGCTATGGATCCGCTCTCCACTATGCTCGGCTCCATCGTCTACAAAGCCATACGGAATAGGATATGGAGGAATCCAGCACTGCTCAAATCCAGGGTAGATGTTCGCCCAATCCATAAAGATCGCCGTGCCTCCCGGTGCGCTCCATGCCTCCATCCACTCTGCACTTTGCGCCCAATTGGCCGTCAGGGCTTCATCCGCATCGAGGGCGAGCAGTAGCCGCCTCCCCGGAATTTTGCGAGCCTCGTTCAAAAGCAGACGTTGTCGCGCACCTTCATCATACTGTGGAGAGTTGTTATCTATGAGGGTAACCTTAGGGAAGCGTAGGGCGATTTCGCGAGAGCCATCATCCGAGCACTGATCGGCAAGCACAATATGATCGGCCCACAGGCTGGCGCTGGTCAAGAACCGCTCCAGAATCCACGCCTCATTTCGCACCGGCGTGAGGCAGATGATGGTCGGTTTGTGCGGATCGGCGGTCATGAGAGCAGATGTCCTCTTTTATAGTATTGCCCATGCTTAGGGGGCTGCCCGAAGGCGCGGGCACCGTTTTTACTGGGAATCGAGCACACCGCGCGCGGCACGGTCGAGGTCGGTGCGCACCATGTTCTCCACAAGTCCCTCGAAGCTCACCTCTCGATGCCAACCCAGCTTCGTCTCGGCCTTCTTTGGGCAGCCCAGCAGCATGTCTACCTCGGCGGGGCGGTACAGTTTGGGGTTCACCCGCACGATCTCCTTGCCGGTTTTTCGGTCTATGCCGCGCGTGTTTTCCGCCTCGCCCTCCCACACGATATCGAAGCCGGCGTAGCGCGCCGCTATCTCCACAAACTCACGAACGGTGCGCGTTTCGCCGGTCGCCAGCACATAGTCATCGGCCTGTGGCTGCTGCAGCATAAGGTACATGCCTCGAACGTAATCGCCGGCATATCCCCAGTCGCGTTTTGCATCCAGGTTGCCCAACTCCAACACATCCAGCTGCCCATGCCGAATGCGCGCCAGCGAGGCGGTGATCTTTCGGGTTACAAAGTCCTGTCCTCGCAAGGGCGATTCGTGGTTGAAGAGAATGCCGGAAGTGGCATGCATGCCGTAGGATTCTCGGTAGTTCACCGTTATCCAATGGGCATAGAGTTTCGCTACCCCATAAGGGCTTCGTGGGTGAAACGGCGTCTCCTCGGTCTGCGGCACTTCTCGAACCTTACCGAACATTTCGGAGGTAGAGGCCTGGTAGAAGTGCGCCTCCGGCCGCACCTGTCGCAAGGCCTCCAGCAGTCGGGCAGTGCCCAAAGCATCCACATCGCCGGTATAGATGGGTTGCTCGAACGAGGCCGTTACAAAGCTTTGGGCGGCTAGGTTGTAGACCTCGTCCGGCTTCACCTGCTCGATGCAGCGCAGGATGTTGGAATACTCCAGCAGCTCCAGCGACACCAGCTTCACGGCGTTGGCGATGCCCAGCTCGGCCAACCGCCATAAATTAATCGAGGCGCTGCGCCGATAGGCCCCGTAGACCTCGTAACCGTGGTCTAACAGCAGTTTCGCCAAGTAGGCTCCATCTTGACCGGTGATTCCTGTAATCAGTGCGCGTTTTGCCATTTCGTGTTCCTTCTTCTCGTTTTTCGATCCTCTCTCAGCTGTTGACGGTCTTCTTATCTGTAGGGGTTCGGAGAGAGCGGCCCGGCTAGGATGGATAGGTTCGGTCGAACCAGGCGATCGTCTCTTGCAACCCCCGTTCTAGTGTGTACCATGGAGTATAGCCAAGGCGACACAAGCGCTCGATGGAGACCTCCCAGCGTTGGGCGTCGCCCACCCAGCTCGTGCCCGTGTACTCGATGCGGGTCTTCCCTTCCAGACCACGGGCTGCGATGATCGCATGTGCCAGCTCTGTCACCGAACAGTTTTTACCGGAGGATACATTGTAGGCTTGGCAGCATTCTCCCTTTAGTGCAAGGAGCAGCAATCCCTGCACGGTATCGGCAACATAGGTAAAATCGCGAATCTGCTTGCCTGTCCCAAGCACCTCCAGCCGATTCGGGTCGCGTTGAAGCTTTTTTAAGAAATCCAACACGACAAACCTCGCCATGCGCGGTCCGTAGGCGTTGAACAGCCTTGCTATCACGGTGGGAACCTGATAGACGCGATGCATGATCTGCGCTGTGATCTCGGTGTTGAGCTTGCTGGCGCCATAGGGCGATATGGGTTTCAGAGGCAATTCTTCGGTGATGGGAAACGATTCCGGTTCTCCGTACACCGCACCGGACGAGGCGATAACCACCTTTTTACAGTCCGTGCGCTCGCGGAGGGCGTTGAGCAGGCGAAACGTGCCTAAACAGTTTGCTTCAAAATCGTAGACGGGGTCTTGAACGGAGTTGGGCACGGAGGCGTTGGCAGCCAAGTGAAACACGTAGTGCGGCTGGGTTTTGGCGAGGATCGCCCCTATGGCATCCGCATCGCGTACGTCGCATTCGACCTCGGTTATCCGGTGGCGGACGGCCTCCAAATTGCGCCAGTTGCCGGCCTGGAGATTATCCACCGCAGTCACCTGCGCCCCGAGGGCAACCAGATGCTCCACCAGATGCGACCCAATAAAGCCGGCGGCTCCTGTCACCAAAACAGAAGTCCCCTTAAAACTCTCTTGGAAAATGGCAAGAGTCATACCGGCACGGTTTCTCGACTTTCTATAAGATGGGTGTAGAGTTGTAGGAGTGCCTTCGTAACAGCCGGCACCGAGTATTTCTGGCGCACCTGTTCTCGGCCATTCTCACCGAGACGCGCGCGTAAATTCGGGTCGGCAAGCAGTTTGATCAGGGCTTCAGCCACCTCCTCCGGCTTTTGAGACACATTGCACCCCGCCTCGTTGCCCTCCACCAGCTCCGGCAGACCGTGCGCCATGCCGCCCACCACCGGCTTTCCATAGCTCCAGGCCTCAAGGTAGACCGTCGGCAGAATTTCGCTGAGAGAGGGCATGCAGAAAACATCGCAGGCCGCAAGGGCATCCGCTTTTTCCTGAAGGCTCACTTTGCCGAGAAAAACGATGCGTGGGTCGGTCGCCTGGAACCAATCCACCGTGCCCGGCCCGATAAAGACGAAACGCGCCTCCGGAAACCGTTGCCACACCAACGGAGCCGACTCAAAGACCGCCCTGGCCCCTTTCTGAGGCATCATGCGCCCCACATAGAGCACCATGGGAACCCCCTCTAACCCGTGGCGTTTGCGGAACCCCTCTGGGTCTGCGCTCTCCGGCAGTTCCGGGGAAACCCCGATCACATGGGTTTTCTCTCGCGGTACACCGATGGAGACGAGATAGTCGCGATCGGTCTCCACCAAGCCGATAACGGCATCGGCCTTTTGATAGTAGGCGATGTCTTCCGGGCCATCGCCCCACTGATGTGGATGGCAAAAGGGCGTACACACAAAGGGCACGCCGGCCCGCTTGGCCGCCTCTTGCGCCGTCCAGCCCAAATAGCCGCCCGCCAACGAGTGCACCACATCCTTATCGCGAATAAGGGCGAGAAGCCTTGGCAGATAGACCCTACGATACCACGGATACCCGAAGCGATTCAGGGGATGGTAGGCCACACTGCAGAGTTTGGGAATGCACCGCACGGCGATGGGCAACATGCGAAGCCGGTCTAGCGGCTTGGGTGTGAGGGAGTGCACGAAAACCGGACCATCCTGGTAGCTAGGGTAGGCGGGAACGAGCAGGCTTGTGCCCAAAACGGCCAACCGATGCGGCAACCTTTGCTGATGAAAATTTCCTGCGGCAACCTCTACCTGGTGAGCCTGACTCATGGCATGCGCTATCTGGCGGGCATGCGTTTCCACCCCCCCGATAAACGGATGATAGTTCGGTGCCACGATCAGAATTCGCATTCCTCACTCCCGTCATAGGCCTGTTTCGGTCTCTATTATTATAGGCTATTGAAAGCGTTTTCCGTCTCTGTTCGGAAGATTCATAACGATTGACGAGTCTTTCGCCGCATCTGTCACGTTATCGGCAGAAAAAGGGCAAAAGTTTAGAGAGCGGTTCGGCTTCTGGTTGCCGTCATCGCTTTCTGCGCAGGCCCTTCCTCCCCGCCCCAGATGGGCGAAAGACGAAACCCAACCTCCCGTTTACGACTTGCTTTCGGAAAGGCTCTGTTCCAGCGACTTCGCCTGCCCCTTACGCAGGTGCGTCGGCATAAACGGACGCTCGAAAACAAGATGGAAGAGATAGGCAAGCACAATACATAGAGGAAGGCCAGCTAAGAAAAGTTCAATTGTGAACAAATTGCCAGTGAGATGCAGTATACGCCCTATTTTATCCATAATGGCCAGGCAAGGGACATGTATGAGATAGAGACTATAAGAAAATGTCCCTAAGAAGATAACCTCACGACGATGAAGAAAACGTAGTAGCTGATTGTCTGGTAATCCCTGTTGCAAATGATATGTACTGCCAATGATAAAGCAAGATGCTGCTAAGCCTACTAGTAGATCGATGGGGAATTCGCATCCTTTACCTAAATGCCAGTTTGTTACAACAAAAAGCCTCAGGTGAGGATTGTGTTCGACAAAACGACGCTGATCAACTAAAAAGAGATAGGCAAGACTGCCGAAAACTATAGCAAGCTTATACCAATGGAAACGTTTTCTAAGGGCATTTGTTCTCGGCGCGTTCCAGAACCCAATGATAGCCGCTGCTACACCAAAGGCAAAGTCTCCTATCAACCAACTATATGTACCTCCGAAGTGAAAATAGTAGCCACATAACCCAAATGCCCATGCAAAAAGAATCATGACCGTAATTCCGAAACGTTTCCAGAGAGGAAGAAGCAAAAGGGGAAACCAAAAGTATATCTGCCACTCTACCGCGATGCTCCACATCGGAGAGTCAAACTTTGTTTGCCACTCACCACTAAAATTATGAACTAGGAAGACGTGAGAGATAATTTGTGGAAGAGTATGGACTGGAACAGAGAGATCCCAAAATGAGTGAAATTTCATATTCATACGCGGAAAAATGAGGAGAAGCAAGGAAACAAGTAGCAAGGCAGCATAGTAGGGCGGAAGAATGCGTCTAGCACGTCGCTTGAAGTAGTCCCACATCCCTTTGGGCATATGGCCGTCTTGAGTCCTTGCAATGGGAAGCATGAGGACATAACCTGAAAGAACGATAAAAATTACAACAGCCTCATGACCGAAACTAAGCAGGGTAAAATAGGCAAGTTTTAAAATTTTGCGGATAATTGGATTGACAAACAATTTTTCATTGTCTGTCGCTATGTAATAATAAAGCATAGCATGACTAGTTGCAACATACAGAGCTGCCATGCCTCTGAGACCGTCGAGAAACTCAAGTCGCAGACGAGGGGCTTCTGTTGCCAAAACTGGCTCTTGCCGAACCGGAGCGCTTACTGTAGTCATGAAGGCATCCTCCAAACCCTATTCCGCGATAAAGTCATCGCCTATAAATGAACGCAGATTTAGGATAGTGCATTATAACACGAAACTTCCCTTTTATCATCGGCAGGGCAAAGAGTTTTTTGAGCCTCCATTTCCACGTGTTGCCCCAAAGCTCCATCCTAACCTATCGGTTGCTTCTGACAAGACTATACCCTCCCATATCAGGGAGAGGGGAGACTAGCAAGTTACTAGCGGCTTTCTATGATAAGCTTCCTTTGGAAACTAACCACAATAGCCTCCTTCACACCATAGAAAAACGTTTGCACGTTGAATAGACGCCTTAGTCCCCACTCTGTGCAGCATTAAAAAGATTAAGTAGTCTCATTGCGCTCAACTACTTCGGTGGAAACATCAAGCCCTTTACATACCGCTTCACCGCCCCACCCCAAAAACGGGCGGCTAATCCCAACTGCCCTTTTTTCAAATGGCGCCAGCCTGCTCGAAGTCCAAAATACGGCTCCAGGCGTGTCTCACGAAACCAAAAGGCCTTCTGTAGCATCTGAGCTTGATTCGGCATTAACTCTATGTTTTGGCGCCATTTTGCAAAAAACTTTTGCTTATAGAATTCATATCGTTCACGATATCTTGGAGATGAAGCCGAGCCTTCATGGATACGATATCGGACTAAAGGTTCTTGAATGCAATGGATACGCGCCTGCAACGCGATTTGAACACACAGATCAGCATCCTCAAATTGGACTAAGGATTCATCAAACCCAGAAGTTTTGGCATATACACAACGACGAATCATCATCAACGATGGCAAAATAGGCACTAGACCAAACACAGAAGTTATTGGTGTTTCTGGGTCTTCATCATGAAGCTTACGCACCCCAAGCCTTGACGGAACATAGCGCGGAGGCCACCTGGATTTACTCAGATTACTCGCTATTTTCTGACCATTCTCATCAATGCCACCGGCGCTACAATACACCATGCCTACATCGGGATAGATGTCAAGATACGCAGAAAGAGTTTGTAGCATTTCTGGTTCCATAACATCATCGGCATCGAAAAAGACAAGGTAGTCGCTAGAGGCAGAAGCCTCAAAATACCCATGATTACGGGCGGCACTTACTCCTTTGTTCTCCTGCTGCACTAGGCGTAAACGCGGCTCCAGAGGCAGATAGCGCTTCACCACCTCCACCGAGTTATCGGTGCTGCCGTCGTCTACAATGATGTGCTCCCAATCCTGCAGGGTCTGGGCGCGCACGCTCTCTATCGTCGCCCCAATAAATCGCTCCGCGTTGTACATTGGGGTAATTACCGATACCTTAGGCATGGCTTCTCTGCACCCCCTACGATACGGATAGGCTCTCCTCTACCGGCGTAACGACATGGGTCTTCCAATCGAAATCGGCCAACACCGTGCCGTATCTCAAAGCTTCCTCTGGAGCGGCACTAGGGTAAGGAAGTTGTGGCGCTACCTTAAAGGAACAGGCGTCGGCGAAATAGTCTATCACCTCGTGCCCACCAGGAGGATGAATCTGGATATCCACACGGTATGTCCCCGGCTTAAACCAGGGCGACCGAATGTGCAGAGAACCCTCGATAGCATCCCCTTCCGGAAACTGGTGCTTTACCCACATATCGTCCAACAAACAGACGGAAGCGCCCAGCTCGTTATAGACCTGCGCACATAGGGCCGCGTAGACGGGGTTCTCTTTTCTACGCTCAATACGAAAATGGATGACCTTCTCCTCCTCCGGAGCAAACATCTCCTTCGCAGGACGTACCCATACAAAACGGTACTCCCCAGAACCCGCACGCGTGTTGGGGTCTACCTCCGCCTCACTCCCACCACGATACTCCGACAAGTAGTGCTCGATAGCCCCGGCAACCTCTCCATCGTAGATCACCTCCCCACGACGTAAACACACCGCACGACTGCATAAACGCGACACCGCCTGCATGTTGTGGCTGACAAATAACACCGTCCGACCATCGCTGGAGACATCCTTCATCTTCCCTAAACACTTCTGCTGAAACTCCGCATCCCCTACCGCCAATACCTCATCTACTATCATGATCTCCGTCCGTAAATGCGCCGCCACCGCAAACGCTAAACGAACATACATCCCACTCGAATAACGCTTCACCGGCGTGTCCAAAAACTTCTCTACCCCCGCAAAATCCACTATCGCATCAAACTGACGACGTATCTCCGAACGGCTCATCCCCAATATCGCCCCATTTAAATAGATGTTCTCCCGACCCGTTAGCTCCCCATGAAAACCCGTCCCTACCTCCAACAAACTCCCCACGCGACCGTATAAGTCCACACGACCCCGTGTCGGTGTCGTGATGCGGCTTAGTACCTTTAACAACGTGGATTTGCCGGCCCCGTTCTTGCCGATGATGCCCACCACCTCCCCCCGCTTCACCTGCAGGTTCACATCCTTCAACGCCCAAAAGGTCTCTACGGAGGTGCCCAAATGACGCAGCTTGTGCACCAGGGCAGAAACCAGGGTCAGGTGGTTCTCCCGATTGTGGGCAATGCGATAGGCCTTGCTTAAACCCCGGACCTCTATGGCAACATCCGAAGATGACATCCCCAAACCGCTCCTTCTTTCTCTAAAATGCTGGTGAACCCCTTACAGTGTCGGCCTCTGGGGTCAAAATCTAAACCCCTTTTTCTGCCCCTCACAACACTCTCATTATACTTGATGGAAGGCCGAAACGGTTTGGTTCGCTGAAAAACTGAGGTAAAATAAGACGAAATCTTATCTTTTTGACAGAAGCACCGATAATCGCAAGCAGATTTAGCAAAATGCTGCTTGTCTACGAACCGAATGTCATGAGGAAAAGAGAGTATGCTGCTGCCTCCTTTAGAACCGGACCTGGTCAGCATCATTACGCCAACCTATAATCGGACGGGCTATTTAGTGGAAGCCCTCGCGAGCGCTTTGCACCAGACCTATGCGCATTTCGAGATCATCGTCGCCGATGATGCTAGCACGGAAGATGTGCGAGCCGTTCTTGAGCGCTTTCATGACTCACGCATTCGCTATCGCAGGAATGCTACCCATCTAGGGCAATACGGAAACGTTGTCGCAGCCCTCGCCCAAGTCCGAGGTGAGTTCTTCACCTTTCTGCACGATGACGACCGTTGGGAACCCGACTTCTTGGCCAAAGTGCTACCGCCCTTGCAGCAGGATCGGGACATTACCGTTAGCTTCTCCGATCACTACGTTATGGACGAACATGGCGTCGTGAACCTTTCCCTTACCGAGCGGTTGACCCGCCAATACGGACGCAAACAGCTCGCTGCAGGGCTTCATCGCCCGTTTATGCCCTGCAGATCGCAAAAACCATTCCCTGGGCGATGGCCAGTGTGTACCGCCGCAGCATCTTAGAGACGGCCGCCCTTCCTCCGGAGCTAGGCCCTTGCTTAGATAGATGGATGGGCTACCTCGCTTCTCAAGGCGGGATGGGCGCTTACTACATCCCGGAACGGCTTACCTACTATCGGGTGCATGCGGCTTCTTACACGGCCTCTACCAAACAAAGCCTTCAGCAGACGATAGAGAGGCAACAAGGCCATATCTATTACAGCAAGCGGCTCCTAAACGATCCAGCCTATAAGGCATTTTACGGTTCCCTACGCAGGGCGTGCAGCATCAATTTTCTGGTTCTAGCCAACGCCTATCGAGCCTATAACCGCCAAGCGGAAGCTCGCGCGCACTATATTCAGTCCCTGCAATGGCACCCAAACCTCAAAAGCCTGGCCGGTCTGTTGCTGTGCAGTTTGCCGTTACCGAATCGGCAAAAAGATGGCGCCGTTCAGCAGCCTCACGGTTCTAGAGGCAGTTAGGCTAAACCCACCTTATGGATGCCACGGTTGATTGGGCAGGCACAAGGCCTCCTTACAGGTTTCCCTCGCGATTGTAGGGGCGGGTGCCAAACCCGCCCCTACAATGGGTGGCATCGGCGTTTCGGCGTTGGTGAGGATTGACAGGGTAGGGGCGGGCAGTTGCTGCCGGTGAGGTAAAATGGGGGTAGGGTGGCTTCTCCGTCGGTGAGGATTGAAAGGGTAGGGGCGGGTTTGATACCCGCCCCTACAATGGGTGGCACAGACGTCGAAATGTCGGTGAGGAAAGAAAAAGGGAGAGGGAGCGTATGACGAAAAAGGCGCTTTTGGTGGGCGCAGGCGGTATGGGGCGCGCCTGGGCGCGCAATTTGAAAGAGTGCGATCAGACGACCTTGGTGGGTTGGGTGGACATCCGGCCAGAAGTAGCCGATCAGGGCGTCCAAGAGCTAGAGCTTTCCGGCATCTACATTGGAGACGACCTTAAAAAGGCCATTGAGGCCACAAAGCCCGACTTCGTAGTGGATGTAACCATCCCCGAAGCGCATCACGATGTGACCATCACAGCGCTTGAGGCCGGCCTGCCGGTGTTGGGGGAAAAGCCCATGGCCCACTCGATGGAGGCCGCCCGCGAGATGGTTGCGGCAGCGGAGCGCACGGGCAAGCTCTACATGGTGAGCCAAAGCCGGCGCTACGACGCTCGCATTACCGCCTATCGCAGGCTTATTCGCGAGAACCTCGGCCCCATTGAGATTCTCAATTCGGATTTCTACTTAGGGCCGCACTTCGGCGGCTTTCGTGACGAGATGGACCATGTGCTGCTGCTCGACATGGCCATCCACACTTTCGATGCGGCTCGCCATCTCAGCGGAGCCGACCCGGTTTCGGTGTATTGTGAGGAGTTCAACCCTTCTTGGAGTTGGTACCGTGGGGC
>NZ_DATGKU010000177.1:0-50457 GCF_035294505.1 Chthonomonas sp.
GTTTCCGCGCTCCAGCCCAAGCCATATCCGTAGCGACATCGCGAGAGCGCCTATATCGAGGCCAAACGCGATAGCACGTATTACCGCCACATTGGCCTGCGTGAGAATCCAGTTGCGGATGTTCTCCACCCGCAAGGGGGCGGGAAAGGTGTGCGTAAGATAGGTACCAACCGGAATTTGGCCCAACATCACCACAAGCGCGGTGACGAGCAGAATAGTGGCCTCCAACGAGCGCACCCGAAACGCCCGATAGGCTGCGGAGGCGATATAGAAGGCGATGAGCGAAAACATGGTGGCGTCGAGCGACTGGAGAAGGCCATCGAACAGAATGTGGTTCAGCGCTCTGCTGAGGGCGTTCGGGTGACTATGATGCCACAGGCTCACAAGGAACATGGCTAAGAAACTTAGAAAGAAGGCCAAACTAAACATCGCATCGCTCGATCGCTTTACAAGACGTCCGAGATGTACCTGAAAAAGATTGATCACCCCCAATCCAATGGTAAAGCCGACAATGGCCTGACTAATGTTTCCGAAGGCGGTGGTGTAGGGGGTTAAAACGTTTTGGTCGGCGTGAGGGCCGCTTTTGGCAACCGGCAAAAAGAACTCAAGGGCGTAGAAAAGCCCGCCAAGAAACGTAACGAACCGGATAACATGCCGTCGTGCCGGCACAGGAATGAGCTGTAGCACCAAAAAGAGCACAAGACACGCAAAAAGCACCCCCGCTATATATAATGCCAACAGGGTTTTGCTATGAACCGGGTGAAAGAACCCACTCCACAAGCCCACTATCCCGCTCCCAATAAGAAACTCTTGATTAGAGGGAGATAGATCGGCCAAATAGAGGCCACAACAATTCCGACCAGCACGCCGAGGATGAGAAGAAGCTTGCAGAGGTCTTGGCCGATGATGCTGCCCAACAGAACCGGTTCGCGCGTGAGGTAGGCGCTGGCAGCATAAAACTCATCTCCGATGATCACATAATCGCAGGTAGCGATGAAAAAGGGTATCTGAAGCGTCGAGGGCGTCCCCGCGATCTGAATCGCACCAATCTGCTGGCCAACTTCAGAAAAGATAAGGGCCTCGGCGTAGAACAACCCAAAATAGAAGCAGGCTGCCGTGCGCTCTCGCAGAATCGTTCCGGCGACCGCAGCGGCGAAGGAGAACTGGCGATTCGAGAGAAAGCGCACGTTTTCGGGGTCAAAAAGTTCGGGCTTTCCTTCCGACACATAGACATCCTGCAGTGTCTCTTGCATCAAGGGCAGAAGGGTTGTGTCGGCAACAGGCACAAGCAGTGGGGTTCGGTAGCGACAACCGATGCGCGCTACGTAGGCCAGGATAGCAACAGCCTGTAAAGTAACAATGTCAATGCCGCCTAAACCGGGGACGCCCAGCATCGGCCTACCCATTTCCGTAGCTCTGCCCACCGCCTCTTCAATAGCCGTGAGGCCGTAGATACGCCGTATAAAGAGCGAGCGTTGACGTGCTACATAGATCGCAGCGAGGATGATGAAGCTCAACAGAGGGACGAAAATGCGCACGGCACTATTGGCATGAAGCATGCTTCTCTCCTTCCGAAGCTCCGGCGTTAGGAGCCGATGCCAGCGTCTCGATGCGCTGTATAAGCCGCTCTATGTTTTCTCGGTTTTCAAGCAGCCGCGAAAACTCCTGCACCTTTTGGGCGCCGAAAAGCGGGGCGAGCAGTGTAGCCGAAAACACAACCCCCTGCCCCATAAAGAAAGCGATCGGCTTGTGCATCTCCAGCAACATAATGGCCGGAACGTGTAATTGACGACGATGCACCCATTGGGCTATCTCTTCGATTAGGGCTTCCAGGCGCTGCTGGTCGAGCGGGCGGTTCCAATCGAACATTAGAGTGCCTCGTTGATCATAAGATGAGGTGCCCACCTGGTAAGCGCGTCTAACACCATAGTGCGGTCACCGACAGAGCCGTCGTTTGCAAAACGGAGGCGGAGGCCGCGAAATCGCTCTAACGGTGAGGGAACGGCAAAAGGAGAGACGTACAACCCATTCTCCTCGCTTACCAGGCGTTTAGCCTCCTGCCACCGAAGCCCTTGACGCAACAGAAATCCGTTCAACCACACGCCATCGGCATCGAGACGATAGGTCAGCGGAAACAGATATTCGCCAGCAGCCTTGCAAAGCAGCATAAGCGCCACCAACGCCAACAGCGGTTGGCCAAAAAGCACCCAAGCGCTTAAAACGCCAAGCAGAACAACGGCTCCTACGAACGGCAGCTTTTGCGGTTGACGGCGTAACAGATGCACCTGCCACACCACGGCATCCTTAGGAACAGTAGCGTCAGCATGGAGTTGTTCATGGCCGTTTTGCATACGTCCATTATATCATCTCCTTGCAGATTTTCAAGTGTGAGGTGCCGGGTGGGCAATGTGGATGCCGCCTCAGTCTCGCTCCGGAAGCAGCCTTTTCCGGGATTTCGCAGAGGCTTTTAGGGAATACAAGCGGAACTACTTGTAGAACGTGATCAGAGCGGCACTAAGCGCAGGGACCGAGACAACCGCCATTCGATCGCTCACCTTCACACGTTCGGGGTCTGCCGGGCTCCAGGTCCCATCTGCCGACACCGTTCGACCTCCCAGCGTTATGCCCTCTTGGGCATTTGCGGCCGGCCCGCTTAGGCGAAGCATCTCGCCATGCCGAAAAGACGATGGCAGTTGCAAATGCACCTCGGCGCCGTTCTGAAAATCCTTGTTGATGATCGCCACGTAGAGCCGACCCCTTGAGCCGGCCACCGCATGGGCCACCACATTGAGATCGGAAGGCACATCCACTTGCACCTGAACCGGTCGGCCTTGGGCTGCCTTGTGGAACAACAGGATGCCGTAGTACTCCGGTGCTGCCGAGAACACCCCGTTCTGTTCCCAAATAGGGCTATAGCCGCCTCTAAAAAAGCCACCATGAAAATTGACTCCGCTCAGACCATGTTCGGCCACACGAAAGAGGTAGTCGGCAACCCAAAGCGCGGCGACATAGGTATCGCTCACGCCCGGCATACCCCCTCCTGCAACGGAGTTCGTCTCCGCCATGCGCAAAGGCAAATGGTAGGGTGCCACATCGGAGGCCAGCTCTTGCAAATGCTGATCTTCCCAATTCGCCACCTTCGTACTCAGCAGCTGTTCTGCCGTAGGCCCCTTGCTGCCGGGCGCGTGATACAACGGATACATATGGAACGAAACGAGATGGATTTTTGAGGCGTCATCTCGAAGGAGCTGCGGTAGCCAACGATAGCCTTGAGAGCAACAAAAAGCTGGAGCGACGATCGGGGTGCCGGGTGTCTTCTGCTCGATGGCGCCGACATAGGCAGTGAAATCGTGATGATACTGCGTATAGTTCCACTCCCTTGTGCGCCACCCGTTGCCGCCATAGAGATCGGCCTCATTACCGATTTCAATGCCCGTTAGCGCGCTGCCCCCATGCGTCACCGCATAGTGCGCCTCATCGGCCGCCATCTGTGGGTCGAAATGCCCTAAGTTCACTCCGAGAATGACATGCCAGCCGATGGCGTGCGCGAACCTAAAAACCCTATCGAGATCAGAGCCTGTTATCACGGTGGGGCGTCGAAGAGGTCGGCGAGCCGTCTGATTCGCGCCTATAGGCGCCTGCAGCCAAAACGTGCTTTCCACGCTGTTGCCGCCGAATCGAAAAGAGCCTGGCCCCAAATTCCGCAGCAGCTGTACATAAACCTTATTCGAGAGATCAAAATAGGGGCTTGTGAGGGCGGGCGCCTCATAGCTAAGCCCCAAAAAGTCCTTGGGAATCGCCGGGGCTATCGGCTCTTGTGTCACGCGAACGTTTACCACCGGCGCTGATTGGGCAAAGGCATAAAGAGGCCACAACAAGGCAGTAAAAAGCAGCCCGATCCAAGACGATGATTGACGAAAACGCATCCTCTCTCCTTTCTGAAAGGAAATTCCTCGCTAACACGCAAAATCCTCGACCTTTTAGACGTAACAAGGCCGAGGATGTTCATCCGTTGCGAAGAGACCTCAGGAGGAGAGAAGAGAATAGTCGGTCGGTTTTTCTACCGTAGGTTGCTGCTGTTGGATGAGGGCCCAGGAGTAGACACGCCGATAGCAGGCGACGCGCCCATCGAGACTTGCAGGTAACACGTCCTCCTTATCGAGCCACACCTCTCGCTTCCCATCCACCTGCCGGTAAAGCCCCGGCATCACGCGCTCTCCGGCCAAATAGAGGTCTTGAAACTCTTCGCGCTCTACGAAGTCCCACATCACGATGATTCTCCTTGTAAGCTATCGCCTATGGCGAAAATGCAAAGTAGGGTCTCTGTGTCTTAGGCGTGCCCGAAAGCCTTCTAGGGCCTCCGAGCACGCAAGGGGAAGAAACGATAGTGCACAAGTCTGGCCACTCGATAAGCGGCTCCGAGATGGCTCCAGACGTACTGCGAGTGCTCTACCAAGTAATATTATCGGGTTGAATTGAAAACTTATGTAGAGTGTTTTAAGCGAACAAGAGGGTAAGGATTCCTGTCTGAGCGAATCACAAGCGTTTTGATAGCCAGCACTAGCCCTAACTAAACACGAATGGAGACAACTCCGTCTTCAAACCATTCGGCTTTTTGAGATTTAAGGTGGTCAGGCGCCGATCTTTTCGGCATAGCGTGCAGCTTCCTCCCATAATCGCATGGCCTCCTCAAGCGCCTGCTGAACGCCACGATACTCTTGAGAAAGAGCTACCACATTGTCGGAAGGGGTTGGATGAAAAAGGCGCTCTTCTAGCTCCTTCAAGCGATTTTCGAGGGCCTCCACGCGCTTCTCAGCCTCTTCCACCTGCCTGCGCGCTTTGCGGCGCTCCGCGTTTAAAGCGTGCAAGCCGGGTCGTGCTCCAACCAAGCCCGCCGGCCTGTGAGGCCGCTCTGAGAGCAGACGTTCAAGAGCGGGATTGGAGGTGGCAGATTTCGCCACAGGGCCAGCCGAACCCGAAACACGCGCGCTTATCGGCTGGCATCGCTCTCTATACAGGCTGTAGGGCATATCGTACCACCGTGCTTGGCCACCGGCGATCTCCAAAGTCTTTTCCGTTGTCTGATCTAAGAGGTAACGGTCATGCGAAACAAGCAGGAGCGTTCCTTCGTACTCTTTTAGCATCTGCACGAGCGCTTCGCGCGATTCGATGTCGAGGTGGTTTGTCGGCTCGTCCAACACCAGAAGATTGGGCTTAAGCCAGGTGATCTGGGCCAACACAAGCTTATTTTTCTCGCCGCCCGATAAGAACTTCACCTGGCGAAAAACATCGTCGCCCACAAAGAGAAAGTGCGCGAGGTGGGTGCGCGCTTCAAGTGGGGAGATCGTCCCTACCTCCAGCATATTTTCCAGAACGGTGGCCTCCAAATCAAGATCACTCGTATCTTGCGCGAAGTAGCCCACGGTAACGTTCTGCCCGAAACGCACGGTTCCTGCATCGGGCATCTCCCGCCCTAAAAGGATACGCACAAAGGTAGATTTACCGGCCCCGTTTGGCCCTACAATCCCAAGGCGATCGCCGCGCTGCACAACCCCGCTAACGTTTTCAAAAAGCTTTTTGCCCTCATACTGTTTGGTAAGTCCCTCAAAAACAAGCACTTCGCTTGCGCTCAACCGTTCCGACTTAGGAGAAGGGCGTTGGCTTTGAAGTTTTATGCGAAGATTTTTACCGGTTGCTTTAGGTGGCTCGACAAGTCGGGCTTCCAGACGCTCGGCCCATCGTTTCCGGGCCATCGCCTGATTGCGTCGCGTGGGTGTGCTCTTCCATTTTTCGCAGAACTCCATCAGACGAGCTATTTCGCGCTTTTCACGCTCGTATACCTCCTCCATACGTTTCTGACGAGTCTGCTTCTGTAGTTGAAAGTGGGTATAGTCGCCTCGATAGAACGTCAATTTACCTGCCTCCATCTCGGCGATCTGAGTGGCGATGCGGTCTAAAAAATAGCGGTCGTGTGATACCAGAAGCAGGGCACCGCCAAACGCTTTCAAATAGCTCTCTAACCACTCGATGGCCTCGATATCGAGATGGTTTGTAGGCTCGTCCAAATAGAGAACATCTGGGCCAGAGAGAAGTAGCCTTGCAAGTGCCAGTCGGGTCTTTTCTCCTCCCGACAGGTACCCGCAGGGCTTTGACAAGTCCTCCGGAGCAAAACCAAGCCGATAGAGTACCTGGGGGACATCACGAAGCACCGCATATCCTCCCATAATCTCAAAGCGCTCCTGCAGTTGACTATATTCCCAGATGACCGGTTCCAAATCTTTTTGCTGCACCTCCGCCGGAGAGAGAGCGCCCATCTCGGCTTCGATCTGACGCATGCGCCGCTCCATCGCCAAAATAGGAGCGAAAGCTGCCTGCGCTTCCTCTAGCACGGTCTTCTTCGGATCAACGGCATCCTCTTGACGCAGGTATCCAAAGCGAACACCGCGTGCATAACGCACATGCCCCCGATCCGGCTCCTCTTCACCGGCAAGAATGCGCAGGAGGGTTGTCTTGCCGGCTCCATTGCGCCCTACCAACCCCACCTTCTGACCCCAATCCAAGCGAAAGGTTACATCGGCAAAGAGGGGGTCGCTGCCATAGGATTTTTCGAGGTTTTCGACATACACTAAGCTCATGGTGCGCTTTCCGCTTCGTCCACCATTTTATGCTGACTTCTAGACGTTCTTACTATGCGAAGCGGAGTCTATATACCAGATTTGATGAGGAACTAACAGCGAGGGTAAGCTGTTTCTTTTTAAAGGGGACACCACCTAATTACGCACAACTTTGGCCGACTAGGCAGCAGCAGCTTCAAGGAGGTCATCGAGGTTCCCTAAAATTTTTTCGTTGAACAGAATCGCCTTGCACGTCGTCAAAGCATTAGGATATAATAATTTAGACTATTCAAGCTAAGATGGATGGGCCACAGCGCTTTTCATAACACACTTATGGAGGGAGAAAACACCTATGACACATCCGTTAACCGGTCTGGCTTCTTTCGGTAAGAAGGCCGTCGCTTTCATCATTCTAAGTGCTGGTGGCCTGCTTCTTCAAGGGGCCTTGCCTGCAAAGGCTGCCCCCGGTGTGCCCCCCGGGGCGTTTTTGCTTTATCCGGCCAATAGCACCCGCGAACTCGTCCAAGAAGTTGAACGCGAACCAATAGTTGCCGATAGGTACAAACGCCATTTCGATATCGCAACAACGGGCGATGTAGAGCTTGCCCTTGCCCAACTTCACCTTACACGCCTTTCCTCCGATCGCGACCTTCCTGTGTGGTATGTCCACATCATCAACGGGGCTGAAATCATGGGCTATAAGCTGCGCCACGTTCCGGCAGGAACCTTAGTGTTCGCCGACAGTAAAAACGCGCCCGTCCTGATCGCCGAATGCGGTAACCCCATCGGAACCGTGTCTTTGCCACCGGCTAAGAGCGTGGCTCATAACCAGTTTGACTTAACGCCCTCCTTAACCACGCCCGTCTCACCGATCAACCCACAGCCCTACACTCCTATCTCTACGCCAACACGGATCGCCGATCTCGAAATTCCCGCTTCAGCGGATGCCCTCCCCTTGCGTCCTCCAGGCTTGCCGCAAGCCCATTTTTCTGGCCTGCCGTACACCGGTGCTCTAGCTCTGCCCTTTTTCTTTCACAGCGGTGGCTCTAGTGGGGGTAACCTCCTTGGAGCGCTGCCACCGCAGTTTTCCAGCTCAGGCGGTTTCTCACCGCATGGCATCGTGCCAGAAGGGGGTTGGCTCTCCTTTGTCGCCGGTATGGGGCTTCCTCTGGTGTTTATGAGAAAATATAAGAAGCGAGGCTAGTTTTACCCTATGCAAGGTCGAACCTCATGCTTTATCAGATGTTCTGCATGGGTCACTCTGAGCTTGCTTTCCATTTGTTCTTTTTCTGTGGCCTATGCCGACTCGGTGCAAGAACACTTCGATAGAGGGTTTCATCTCTACGAGTCCTGGGTGCAAAACCATCAGTCAAACGATCTAGAGCAGGCGCTCAAAGAGATGCAAGCCGCCCACCGTGAGGCCCCTAAAAGCCCCATCATTCTCCAGTGGATAGGGTTTTTACAAATCGCGCGGGCCGACTACGCGGACGCCATAGACCCACTTCAGCAGGCCATCCTCCTCGACCCCAAGCAAGGCCTTCCTTATGTGGATTTAGGGTTTGCTTACCATAAACTCGGTCTCTATCCGGACGCTGCCGAGGCCCTACAGCACGCCATTACGATCTATGGCGCTATGCCGAAGCCCGATGTACGCGATCCTTATCTCTATCGCTGTTACTTCGACCTCGGCACCGTCTATTTTGATGCGGCCACAAAAGCTCAAAACAGCTCCCAGAAAACCGAGTTTTTGAAGGATGCCATCGCTGCCTACCAAAAAGCAGCGGCCTTACCTCCTAGCGCCTCCGTTACGGCGCCAACGGGCATTCCAAGCTTGCCCCCCCAATCCCTCGACCGTCCAGCCCTCTACATCGCCCTTGCTTCCGCTGCACTAAACGTGGGAGACATCCAACTTGCTACCGATTCGGCCACACAAGCCACGCAACTTGCACCCGACCGAGAAACCGCCTGGCGCCTTCTCGGCTTTATTTGGCTTAAAGCAGCCGATCAATCAAAAAATCTAAACGCGCTGTCTAATGCCCAAACCGCCTTCGAAAAGGCATTGTCTCTCAATCCAAAAGACTATGAGGTGCGCGAGGGGCTAGGACGTATCTACCTCGCTCAGAACCACTATAAAGAGGCCTATGAGGCGTTTCAACAGGCTGCGGCCGACCGCCAAGTAGCAGGTCAACAGGCAGCTTTACCCCCAAATGTGCTTTATAATAGCGCCGTCGCGGCTCAAAAAGTAGGAAAAATCGAAGAGGCCATCCAGCTCTTCCAAACCTATCTTAAGACCAACCCCCACGATGAGAGCGCCCTCGCCTGGCTCGGTGCGTGCTATCTTCAACAACACCAATACGATCAGGCAACCGCAACCCTCCGTCAAGCACTCGATCTATCTCCGTCCGACACCACAGCCCGTCTTAATCTTGCCAGCGCCCTTATTGCGCAACAGCAGTATGCATCGGCTACCAAACAGTTGCAAGAGCTTGCCCAACAAGAGCCTAACTCCCCCTTAGTCGCCTACCTACTCGGCACCACCTTGGCCAATACCGGCGACTATGCAGCCGCAGTAACCGCCCTGCAACGCTATACCCAACTCGATCCTCAGGGCAATGCGGTGCCTAACGGCGATGGATTTTGCGCCCTCGGCGATGCCCTTCAGCACCTCGGCCGCTATAGCGAAGCGATCGCCGTCTACCAAAAAGCCACAGAGATCGCTGCCTCTAACGCCGTGGCATGGCACAACCTCGGCATTCTTACCCTCCAGGAAGCCCTCCAAAAAAAGCTTCCTCTCTCCGATCCGGCATGGCAAACGGCCAAAACGGCGCTCGATAACGCCACCCGACTTCAGCCCAACGACTATGCTGCCCTAGAGGCCCAAGCCACCCTACTTGCCCAAGAAGGCAACAATGCCGCAGCGGCAGAAAAACTCCAGGCTGCCTTAAGTCTCCATCCCGATTCGCTCTCTGCGCTACTTCTACTCGCCAAAACCCAAACCCAGTTAGGGCACTATCCGGATGCCGACAGCGCCTATCAGCAAGCTCTCAACCGAGACCCACAGAATGTGGATATCGCTCTTCTCTATGCGCAAAACCTTTTGCATGAGCAGAAATACGCAGAAGCGTCCCATGTGCTGGCGCCGATCTACACGGCCAATCCCTCTCATCTTCAATTGGCCCTGTTCTATGCCCGCAGCCTTCAGCTTGACGGCCAAAAACAGGCGGCAATGCAGGTTCTTCAGAAGACAGTTGCCCTCCCTCGACATGGGCCGGAGATGGCTCTCGCCCTACGCATGTTAGGCTACCTGCTTGTTACCAGTGGAGATCGTGAGAATTGGCATCGTGCCAAAGAGGTGTACCGGCGTGCCTTGATAGAACAACCTAACAACGCCGAAGCCCTTAACGGACTTGGGCTTGCTGTTCTCGAACTCGGCCAGCCGAAGGAGGCAATTCCCTACTTTAAGAAGGCCATCACCATAGACCCTTCCTACGTAGATGCCATTAACAACATTGGGGTTGCACGTGAGCAGCTGGGCGATATCCCCGGTGCGCTTGGCGCTTTTCGCCGCGCCCTCCAAATCGATCCGCAGAACCAGGTAGCACAGGAGAACATCCAGCGCTATCGGGGCTGGATCAAGGTGTTCGAGAAAGGTTCCTCTTCTTAACGGAGCCTGCTTCCGTATAAATGAAAGAAGAGGCGGCGCATTGGATGCGCCGCCTCAATACGCTTCCAGTTCCTTTGTTAGTCCGGTTCGGGCAACGCCGGATTCGGAGGCGGAGCGACCCCAGCATCCGGTAACCCAACAATGTGCAAGGTCACGATCTTATCGTGGCCGACGGGTAGGGTGAATACCTTCCCTTTACCCCGAAAGCCGCCGGGCAACGGATGCTCCAAAATATCCGTTTGCGTAACCTGCACCGGCACCGAGAAATGTAGCACGGCCACGGTATCGCGTCCCTGTGTCTCGAAAAACCGGAGGATAAAGCCTTTACCGTCCTCGCAGTGCTTGAGCGCTCCAGCTACCAGATCGCCCCATCCTTTCGCATCGGTTAGCTTAAAGGAAGGGATGTCATCAGACTTAGCCGGATGGGCGCTCGTTAGCACAGCCTGCAGGGGTATGTTAAAGGCCTTTCCCAACTCTTCGGCCCGTGCCGCCCGCCAATCCCCAGAATGTGGTATCAGGGCATAAGCGAAACGCTGCTCGCCCTCGTCCGGATCGGGGTCTGGGTCATGGGAGGAACGTAGCAAACTAAGGCGAAAGACCGGCCCGTTCGCATCGTTCCCATATTTGCTGTCGTTCACAAAGGTAACTCCCCACAGCGCCCTGCCGGGGCTTACCGTCGCCACCGTCGCCGCAAAGAGATGCAGATTCGGATTTTGCGGCAACTGCATGCGTACCACCCTCTCCCCATTCGGCAAAGCGACAGAGATCATCCAAAGGTGAGCCGGCGTGTTCTCTTTATCGGTGCCGTTGTTGATGAGTCGATAGGGAAAATCCATGACGTCGGTTTCCGATTGTCCGCCGGTTACCCAGTCGCCCATAGCGATGGCTAGAGTGATCTCCTGTCCGTTTGCAAGTTGCAGCTTCAACAGCCCGCCCTGGCTGCCCAATGCGCCGGCTCCTACAAGAAAGAGGGTATTGCCTTTTGCCGTCGGCGGTAGCGAGACGGTTTGGCCTTCACAGGCGATGTTATCCGGGCCGGGTGCATCGCCATGGAGAACGATGGGAAGCTTCATGCTGCCTACGGCGCGAAGGCCGGGTGGTGGAAACAGGTTACGAGGATAGCCACGCCCTTGTGAATCGAAATCGGCGTTACTATCCGAATTAAACCAGGTGTGCAGGTCGAGAGGAGTCGCCGCCAGCACTTTGGCACCGCTATAATTGGTCATATCCATCCATTTCTGGCCGGGGTTTTCCTGCCCGTTATCCGGTCGGTCTATACTTCCGTAAGGGATGGAGACGTGCAACTTGGGGTGCTGCATGGCCAACGGAAACGCCACCTTCAGCATCTCGTTGTGCTCATGCCATTGCACATCGTTCTGCACATCCACTCGATCAAGCCCATCATAGAGCGATATCTCCTGCACGTAAGAGGATTTGTCTAGCGCGTGCGTTACCTGGATGGTCGCCATAACCGGGCCGCTTGATAGCAGGCGGACTTGGGCGCCCTGGGTTGTCAGTAGCTGCTGTTGGCCGGTGAAGTTGATGTTCCAGGCACTGCCCGTATCCCCCAGCAACTGCAGTTCGTTGCCTGAAGCCGCCAAAAGCTCTCGTCCCATACGAAGGTCTTCCAAACGCTGTATAAGCCCGGTTCTGGGGTCGATCTCAAGGCGTAGAAAGGCGTTTTGCAGCACATAATCGCCGGTGCGGCCTTTTGAAACCGAGAGATGCGATGCACAGGATTTCGTAGAGAGAAAATAGAGTTTATGCCCAAAACCGGGGACATCCCTAGCGATAAACAGTAGCGTGTCAGACGATAGAGCCTGTGCAGGGAAGAGATGGCCTACTGCGTCTCTAACGGAATGATATAAAGTTGCCTGAGGAACGCTCACTTTGACCGGACCGGTGCAAGCATAGGAAAGGGCATTCCAAACAACAACTGTTTTTTCTCCCTTTTTCGCCCCACGAGTATCTACATGGCTCGTGAGCGTTTGGATGGCTCTGGCGGTTTGCTGCTCTGCCCATTGGCGCGCCGGAGTTAAATAGCTCTCCATCCAAGGATAGGTCGAATGGATGGCCGAACCGCACATGATGTCGTGGAACTGCGCAAAGGCTGTCGGTTTCCAAGCCTCCTCAAACCCCTGCACCGGATAGGGAAGACCGCTCATCGCAGCCAGAGAGGAGAACGCCTCTGCTGTGTAAAGTGCATTCTCGGTGCTGCGCACCGCCTTTTTAATGTCGGCGTGTGTCGTGTAGCATCCCTCGAATGTGTACTGTAAATCTCTATCCACGACCGGGAGTTGAGCCGTATTGGGGTCGGAGCGGAGAATATCGAAGAACTTATCGGCGGTGCAAAAATGTACTTTTGGCATAAGAGGGTCTTGCTGAAGCTGCTTGCCCACCAGGATCATCTGGCGTGTCGGCCCTCCTCCGTGGTCTCCTACCCCGAAAACAACCAAAGCCTTTTTCAGCCCAAAGCCGTTCTCTATTTGCCATGGGCGCACCATCTGGTCTACCGTTACCGGTTCGTCGTAGCTGTTTGTGCTGGCTTTCAAAACACGAGAGCCATCCGGCGATTCCCACCAGCTGAAGTAGATGCCATCGTTACAGCGCATGTGGTAGTAGTTAACGATGCCTACATTACGCAGCAATTGTGGGATTTGCCATGAGTGGCCGAACGAATCCGGCAGCCACCCGGTTATGGCATAGCGTCCAAAATGCTTGTAAAAGTAGCGCTGGCCTAAGAAAAGCGAGCGAGCAAGGGCTTCACCGGAGGGCATGTCGGTATCCGATTCGTCCCAAAAACCGCTCACCGGGTCCCATTGGCCGCGTTGAACCGCCGCTTGCATAGCGGCGAACTCTTGCGGATACCGATGCTGAATCGGCACGTAGGCGCCTGGCTGGCTTTGCACAAACCCAAAGTCGGGGAAGGCGTTCATCAGCTTTAACGCGCTGGCCCAGGTACGATGACATACATCTATGGTCTCCGGCCAGGGCCACAGCCAGTTCATGTCTATGTGGGCATGACCTACATAGTAGACATCATAGTTTTGAGTAAGTGGACGTAGGCTCATGAGGGTTTCATGAGCTGCGGCCAGTTGCGCTGCCGATTGCTCTAACGGGAGGCTCGAAAGATGATCGATATCCACCTTGGCCTCGGCTGCGGCCAGCGTGCTACGAATTCGCTCGCTCTCTTGGGCGGGCACCTGCGAGGCAAGCTGCTGTAGAAACTGCGTCTCCTGAACCACCCAATCAAAATTGGGCTGCCATAGACCCGGCGGCCCAAAAACCAAACGGCTAAACATCAGCCGCCCGTCTCCTGGCCCGTTGATGCCGCGTACGGCGATCAAAAACTTCTCACCCGGCCGTACATGGGGAGAGATCAGCACATTGCCTTCATCCCAATGAAAACTATCTCGCAACTCTCCATTTACGTAGACTTCCCCGTCGTCGTCCACGCCTATCTGCAGGTACATCGGGGCTCCTTCTGTTGAGACCCCTGCAACCTCGCCGGGCACCACGATCTGGGTGCGGAACCAGACGCGTGTGTTCTCTCCATGCCAAACAAACCCAGGATGAACCGTCTGCCAATCCGCATCCGACACTTCAGGCATCTGGCCATTTGGGATATCCGGCTGGTGGAACTTCCAATCGTTAACTGTTATGACACGACTATCGCGCAGGAGGACAAGGGCATCTGTAAAGGAATCGGCGCGTGCCCTACCGGGCGAGCCGATGAGAAGAGCAAGGAACCCGACAACAGCCCCCCACAAACCGATTGTTTCGAGAATCTGTCTCCTACTTCGCATGAGAACCTAACTCCTTACGTTGATTCTGATGTGCTTTAATAAGCGGTAATATCGCACGAAACGCGGTGCTTCCCGCCTCCCCTACCCATTCATAGAGCGCCATTTCAACCGAAGAGGGCAGCGCTCCTAACTGAAACATCTTCTTTAGCCCCAGCTCATGATCCCATTGGGAACGTGCAGCCACGGCATCGGCAACGATATGCACCTGATAGCCCTCTGCAAGCATCCCTAAAGCCGTTTGGCATACGCAGATATGGGTTTCCACTCCACATAGCACCACCTGCCGCCTTTGTAGCGCCTGCAGCCGTACTAGAAAATTCGATGCCCCGGCACAATTAAAGCAGAGCTTGTCGAGCCAGGTATCTTCCTTTGGGAGCAGGTCGGCTAGCTCCTGCGTAACTCCACCGAGCTTGGCGCGATTTTGCGTTGTAACCAACAAGGGTATCCCCAGCGCCTGCGCCCCCTGTAATAAGAGGCGCGTGCTCCTCAAGAAACTTTCGGTATTGGGCAGGGCGCGTAGGAGGGAGTCCTGAAGGTCAATAGCAACTAAAACGCTTTCGGTAGCGCAGAGCGTGGCCGTATGTCTTGTCGTCATCAAAACTCCTCGATTCGTGTTTTCTGGTCACGTTTTAAGTTTCTCCTCGAAAACAAAAATTCCTACCTTATAGAAAGCCCTCTCTTGACAGAGAGGGCTTTTGGGTTTATAATTGCAACGATTAAGCGGTTGGTCTTCACGGTGTTACCTCGCCAACGTTTCCATCGTCCAATATTCGAGGAAATCACAATACAAACACGAACAACGTTTTAGAAGAGGGGGGTCTCAGAGAATCATGCTGCCAACACCGCCGGGCGGTCTAAAAAAATCGCTTTCCATCCCACTGATGCTGCTTGCCGGAGTGTTTTGGGCGCTGAGTGGTTCGCACCCACAAGCCATTGCCGACGACAGCCTCACCGGCAACGCGCTTAAAGCGCCGTTAGCGGTAGACTGGAAATACACCGGGCAAGCCTATCCCAACAACCCAACCGGCCCCGTTGTTGCCGATGGCACCATCTACTATGCTTCCGGTACTCGTCTCTATGCACTCGATGAACATACCGGCGCCCAGAAGTGGGTCTACCCGGAAGGCAGCTACTTGCCGAATCCCATTATGGCCACACCGACCATCAGCGGGGATACCCTTTTTGTGCCCGAAGGCGACGGCCTCTACGCCCTCGATGCGGAAACCGGTCGGCAAAAGTACCCGGCCTACAAAGTTCGAGGTGGCGTGATTAGCCATCCGGCCGTTTCGGGCGATAGCGTCTACTTCATCTCCGGTTCAGAACGTCTCTATGGTATCAAGGCCTCAAACGGTCATCCCCTGAACCCCCTGCTTGGCGGCGGCATTCCTCTTCCTGGGGCGGTAGAAGGCGATGTTGTGCTTTATAATGGCATGCTCTACTTCTGCACCTCCAATGGGGAGATACACGCGGTGGATGCTCAATCCGGCGCTCAGAAGTGGCATTCTCCGGTGCTCGGCGTCACGGCATTCTCTACCCCAGCCGTCTCACAGAACTACACCTATGTTGCCGGCCAATCGGCTGTAACCTGCCTACGCACCGACAACGGTTTGGTGGTGTGGTCTTTGCCGGCAAGAAACGATTTTACCGCTCCTGCAGCCACCGATTCCGATGGAAACGTCTATTTGTGCGCAGCGAACCTGAAGGTCTATGCCCTAACCTCCCAAAGAAAACCTCTTTGGAAAACAATCCCCGAGGTTGATTTTCCGGTAAGCGCTGCCCCTATCGTTTCCGGGAACCTGCTTATTGTGTGCAGTGCGGAAGCCGGCGTCTACGCTTACGACCGCAACACGGGCGAACTGGTATGGAACTACTCTATCCAACCCTCCTCACTCGACCCGAACAAAGTGCCCCAAGAGAACCATGTGCTGGCAACGCCTGCTGTAGATAACGGCCACCTGTTCGTCGTATCCGACGATGGCTCGGTGACCTGTTTCAGCAACGGTGCGGTAGACCTTATTCCTCCCATCATTACACCGCTTGCCCCAGAACGCGGGGAGTATTGTAAAGGAGAACCGCCTTTCATCGTTCGTGCCCGCATTTTCGATTTCGGTTCGGGTCTCAAGCCATCGAGCGTAACCCTTTCGATTGATGATCACCCCATCAACCAAGTCACTCGCGAAGATCTCATTAACGGGAAAGATGGTTTTACCTTCGACAAGGACAAGGGCATTTTAGAGTACGATATTCAGCCCAAAACGACCGGGGTCTCGAATGCCTTTTCCGACGGCCATCATACCATCACCATAACGGCCCAAGACTGGAAAGGTAACCAAAAAACCGAAACGTGGTTGTTTACCACCGGCGATGCCTATCCTATCGAACGCGCCCAACGCACCCAAAACACACAGGGCACGAACACTGCAGGTGGTAAAAGCGGGCGTCCTGGACTTGGTAGCGGTGGGGGCGGAAACGGTGGAGGAGATTAAACAGACTGCCTCCAACGCCAACGAAACCTCTCTTCTCGCGCTTCTCAGGTTAGCTAATTTACAGTTCAGCCCTAAAATTACCGGAGCGCTTCTCGAACGGTACCGTGCGGCGCCAGAAGCGTTGTTTGAGGCCACCAACAGAGAGTTGGCAGAGATTCCCGATCTGGAATTGCAGGCGCACCATGTGGTGCGCCTGCGAGATTCGGCCTATGTTCCCACCGCATCCCAACGGCGATGGTTGGAACGGCCCGACACAACCCTCCTTTGGAAAGGACACCCCAGCTATCCCAACTCCCTCCTCGATATCTACGACCCACCGGCGATCTTGTTCTTACAAGGAAGCTATCGGAAATTCGATCCCACTTCGGTTGCCATCGTAGGTTCGCGCCATGCTACTCCTTATGGCGTGCATGTCGCCGAACGTATGGCACGTGAGTTGGCCGCTTATGGCATCCTCGTAATTAGTGGAGGCGCACGCGGGATTGACGCTGCCACCCATCGCGGTGTATTGGAGAAAAAAGGACGCACCTTGGCGGTGCTAGGCTGTGGCCCCGATATTGTTTATCCTCGCGAGCATCGCTCTCTGTTCCAAGCAATTGCGCAACAAGGTGCACTCGTTTCAGAGTACCCACCAGGAACCCAGCCGGAGGCTTGGCGCTTTCCTGCCCGTAATCGCATTATCAGCGGCCTTGCCCAGGCAGTCCTCGTTGTCGAAGCTCCTATTAACAGTGGGGCTCTCATCACGGCACGCTATGCACTTGAACAGGGAAGATCGGTGCTTGCCGTGCCCGGCGATATCAACCGTCCGGCAAGCGCCGGTACAAACGCCCTGTTGAAAGAAGGAGCCATTGTGGTTACAGAAACGGCCGACATTCTCTACGCTCTTGGGCTTACCGCCTTGGCCGCCAAGCCGCGTCAACCCGCTCTTGACTTCGATACAGGCCAATCGAACACGCTGAATACCTCACATCTGAACGAATTGCAACGCAAACTTGTGGAATCTCTCTCCCTCACTCCACGCCACATCGATCAAATCGCTCAGGAGGTTCAGCGCTCCGTGGCCGAAGTCAGCACCGAGATGACCTTGCTGGAGCTGTCGGGCTTCGTACAGCGCCTGCCGGGAAACACTTATGTGCGCGGCCAGTCGCTTTGAATTTAGGTGGCCGGCTCGGAAGTCGTCTCTAAAAGCTCAATAGGCAGCCCCTGAGAGCGTCTGTCTAGCTGGCTCCAAAGCAGTGTCAGCAATACACACAGCAGATAGCCCCCTACATTCAAATAGACCGCTTTTGGAGCGCCCACATGGTTAGCAACAAATCCGATCTCTAGCCCTCCTAACGGCATCAGCCCTCCAAAAACGAAGGAGTAGATGGCCATAACTCTGCCTCGAAGCGAATCGGGAACCTGTTCCTGTACTACCGTGTTCGCCGTGATGCCAAAGGCAGTCATAAAAATGCCGCTCAGCATGAGCGCGGGCATAGCAGGCAGCTCCGAACGACAAGCTCCAAAGAAAAGCAAGGTAATGCCGAAGAAAATGGCGGCTGTGTAGAGGAGAAACCGACGAGCAAAACGGTGAGAGAAAGAGGCCACTAACAGTCCACCAATAGCGGCTCCCACCCCGCTTGCCGACATCATGCGCCCTAAGATGACGGCAGAAGCCTGCTTTCGTGCTGCCAATGAGAGACCCGCTATTGCGGCAAATCTATCGGAATAGACCGGATAGAGGGTCGAGACCGACCAAGCCCCTAAGCTTGCAGCGCCCACAAGCAGTATCACCCGTAGAGGGCCTCGGTTCCTGGCCAAATAGTGAAAACCGCTTATTAAAGAGAGTTGACGGCTTACCGGCACAAAGGGCGGAAGGCGCATCATAATAAGGGAGATGATGACGGCAATGTAGCTTAGGCCGTTGAGGAAGAAACAGGCTGTCGCCCCAAAACGTGCAAGTGTAACACCGGCTAAAACGGGGCCGCATACGCGGGCCACATTGAACTGCAGAGAGTTGAGCGCAATGGCGTTTCCGAGCATCGTGGGGTCGTCCACCATTTCGCTCACGAAGGCCTGTTGTGCCGGCATATTGTAGGCATTTACCACACCGGAGAGAGCCGCTAACAAGGCGATATGCCAAGGGCGAATAGGTACCACCCAGTTGGTGTTGAGCAGGGCAAGGGCAAAGGCCAAAAACATAGCAGCGGCCTGTGTTATCACCAAGATTGTCCGGCGCGGGTATCTATCGGCCGCTTTGCCGCCGTGCAGGGTCAAAAGAACATAGGGAACCGCTCCGGCCCCGGTAACGATGCCAAGCCAACTAGCCGAGTGGGTAAGCTCGTAGACTAACCATTGTTGGGCCATGGTCTGCATCCAGGTGCCGACCACGGAAATGAACTGCCCCACAAAAAAGAGCCGAAAGTTACGAGAACGAAGCGCAAGAAAGGGCGTAGGCCGGGTTGGCTGCGCCGGGCTATTCAAATCGCAGTGCCTCGATGGGATTAAGCGCTGCGGCCTTACTCGCCGGATAGATTCCAAAGAACAGGCCTACGCCTGCCGAGACAACCAGACCGGCGATCACCGCACGTGGGTCCACAATCGTGTTCCAGCCGCCTACCGTCGCCAAGAGATGCGCTCCGATCACTCCGAGAGCAAGGCCTATGATCCCTCCAATGAGGGAGATGATCGAGGACTCGATGAGGAACTGCAGCAAGATGTCGCGCGGAGTAGCACCAATGGCTTTACGAATGCCGATCTCGCGTGTGCGCTCGGTAACCGAGACCAACATAATGTTCATGATCCCGATACCACCCACAACCAGCGAGATAACCGCGACGATAGAGAGCAACGAGGTCATTGTGCCGGTCACACTCTGTTGTCGATTCATCAAGTCGGTTTGGCTTCGTATTTCGAAGTCGTCGTTTTGTGGGAACGGCGGTTGCAGATGGTGCTGGTTTCGCAGATAGTTCGCTATCTGCTCCATAGCCAGAGGCATCATTTTGGCACTTGTACACCGCACATTCATTGCATCAATATTGGTGGTGTTTGCAATGCGCTGCATGACGGTGGTGATCGGCGCAAGAATGACATCATCCTGATCTTGCCCCCAGATGCCGGAGCCTTTCGGTGTTAACTCGCCGATCACCAAAAAATCCTGATTGTTGATAGAGATATGCTGACCTACGAGGTCGTTATCAGGACTACCTGTCAGGCTTTCCACAACGGTTTGTCCTACGACACACACCTGACGCACGCCATCGATATCGCTTTGATCAAAGAAGCGGCCGCGCATAACGGAGGCATTATTAACGAATGGATATTCCGTGTTCGTTCCTTGCAAAGTGGTGGTAGCGTTATTGTCTTGAAAACGGATTTGCACGCTGCGTCGCACAATAGGCGCGACGGCCGCTATCGCCTGAGTGAAGTTTTTTGCGATGGCGTTGGCCTCATCCAAGGTGAGACGATTGGGCGGCGCCGGTGGCGTCGGGAAGCCGTTGCTGGTGGTCGTGGTGGTTCCACTACCGGACTGCGCCGCCAAGGCAGCTGCCGGGGCTATATGAAGGCGCGGTGGGCCGTTCCACACAAAAAGCAAGTTCGTTCCTAGCTCGTCAATGGTCTGCTTTACGCGTTGGGTCGCCCCTTCACCTATAGCTACTACAAGGATCACGACCCCGACACCGATAATGATGCCGAGCATCGTGAGAAACGTTCGCATCTTGTTTCCGGCCAACCCTCGAAGGGCAATACGTGTGGATTCTAGCAGATTCATCTCTTTTTACACCTGCTGCATTTGAACTTCTAGACGACGTTTTTGTTCGCGTTCCCGCTCGGCCATCATCGCTGCGAGTGCTTCACGCGCATAGATTCGATCGGTAACCGGCTCATCATCCACGATGCGCCCATCTCTAATGGTAACGATTCGCTTGGCGTGGCGTGCTATATCCGGCTCATGTGTCACCATGACAACGGTAATGCCCTCGTCGTTGAGCTTTTGGAAGATATCCATAATCTCTTCGCTTTGAAGGCTTGAGAGATTTCCGGTAGGCTCATCCGCCAGAATGAGAAGCGGCTCGGGGGCAAGAGCACGTGCGATGGCCACCCGCTGCTGCTGCCCGCCGGAAAGCTGATTCGGCCAGTGATCGAGTCGATCTCCCAAGCCCACTCTCTCTAAGGCCGCAATAGCGCGCTCGGTTCTGTCTTTTCGACGTGCATAAACCAAGGGAAGCTCTACGTTCTCCAGAGCCGTTGTCCGCGGGAGCAGGTTAAACCCTTGAAAGACGAACCCTATTTTACGATTACGGATATGCGCCAATTCAAACTCATCCATCTCGGCTACCTCGATCCCATCAATCTTATAGGAGCCGGTTGTGGGGGTATCGAGGCAGCCGATGATATGCATGAGGGTAGACTTGCCCGATCCGGAGGGACCCATAATAGCCACAAACTCTCCGCGATAGATGTCGAGATCAACACCATCGAGAGCCTGCACGAGCTGATCACCCATTTCATACACTTTGGTAATCCCTCGAAGGCAGAGCATGGGTTCTTCAAGCGACATTAAGACCCTCCGTTGGACGGTTTCTTCTGTTTGTTTTTATTGTTGCTCGTGAACGGCGAGGCATTGCCCCACATAGGCCTATTCGAGCTGGCCGTACCGGCACGCACAATGGTGTCGCCTTCATTCAGGCCGGCCAGAATAGCGGTATTAACGCCATCGCTTCCTCCTACTTTCACCACATGAGGCGTGATGACCTGCTTGCCATCCTTCATCGTCAACACATCCACAGTAGCCCCATGCACGCCTAGATGTACAGACTCGGCGGGCACGAGAAGCACATTGGACAGTTTGCCTACGTGAATGATGACGTTAGCCGTCATATCGGGCTTAAGTCCAGGATATGGATGGTCAAGCGCAATCGTTACGTCGTAGGTCACCACCCCCTGCATGATCGTTGACCCCGATGCGATCTTGGCAACATGCCCTTTAATCACCATATGTGGGAAGGCGTCTACCGTGCAATCGGCCTCCTGACCAAGCTTTACTTTACCGATATCGGTCTCATCCACATAGGCATCTATCTGGAGGCGGTGTAGGTCGGCCACGATAATGAGGGTAGGTGCTGAAAGCCCAGCCACCAGGGTTTCACCCTGTTGCGAGGCCAGCTGAAGAACCGTGCCGGTAATCGGGCTACGGATAATTGTTTTGTTGACCTGGGCGTTCCAATAGGCCACCTGTTGGCGTGCTGCGGCCACCTGGTCTTGGTCTTGCACAATAGTCTGTTGCTTCAAGAGGTTCTGCGTGAGGTTCGCCTGGACAGAGATGAGATTGGCTTTCGCCTGATTCACGGCGGCCTGAGCGTTACGTACATCGGCCTCTTTTACAGCGTTCTGATAGACCTCGGCTTTGGCGGCATCGTAGGCGGCTTTGGCCGAGTCCAGATTCTGTTGGGCTTGGGTCACCTGGTCTTGCGCAGTCTGCAGGTCTGCCGTCACCTTTTGCCGAACAAGCTCCACATTTTGCTGGGCCGCAGCCACCTGAGCCTCATCCACCGTGTAGGTTGCCTGGGCATCGTCCACAGCACTTTGAGCGACAAACCCTTTTTGCAGCAGTTGCTTCTGTCGTTGAAGGTTCAGCTCAGCGTTATGTGCGGTTGCCTGGGCTTGAGTAAGCTGCGCCTGGGCAGTGGCGATCTCAAGATTGGCGCTCGCCTGGGTTTGCCGAAGGGTAGCTTGTGCCGTGCTGAGAGCGGCTTTGGCTGCAGAAAGGGCCGCTTGCGCCTTCTGTATGTCGGTGCGTGTTTGCTCCTCCTGCTGGCGCGCCGCTGCCTTAGCCGATGCGAGCTGAGCCTCAGCACTACGCAGTTGTGCCTTTGCCTGAGTAACGGCACTGTTGGTTTGGTCTTTAAGCATCTGAACACCGGAGAGGTCTTGCTGCAACTTCATCTCGGCAGCCGCAAGGTTTGCTTGGGCTTCATTGCGCTGCGCGGTGATATCCGGCAAATCCAATTCGGCGATGGGCGCTCCCTTGTGTACGATCTGACCAACATCGGTATAAAGGCGTTTGATAACACCGGTAATTTGGGAGCCAATCTTCACCTCAGCCCCTGTTTGGGCGGTAACGCTGCCTGTGGCGGAGATGGTCTCCTCTAAGTCACCTCGCACCACCTTGGCCGTGATCAGTGGAGACCCTGTATCCTTCGAGGCATGCGTAGCACTCCACCCCCACCATCCAAGCGCCAAAAGCACACCTATCGCCACAGCACTAGGCCAAGGGCGGAAACGACGGCGTGTTTTACGGCGCAAAGCAGCTGTCTGTGGATTCGACACCGATTCCATTTTGTTTTTCCTCACCTGGTCCGAAGACCAAAAGTCCTAATTTTTGATCTGCAAATGAGTAGAGAAGAGCTTGTATGTAGGCAAGACCTTCTCTAAATACGTTTAGCAGAACCGTTTGTGCGCCCATTTTCGGCACAGTGGTTCGTATATCCTTATTATTTTGGACGACAAAGTACCTGAAAAGTTATCCCGAATTTCCCAGGCCTACCCTATCCCCAAAAGAGCTTCAGCTGCCACTGAAGCGACTACGGGACTTCTGGCATCCAAACTCGCATACTACAAACAGAACAGGGAGAGACGGTGCGCCTCCCCCTGTACTTCACGATGTACCCTCTGAGGGCGACTGGTCGGACTCGAACCGACGACCTCCAGGGCCACAACCTGGCACTCTAACCGGCTGAGCTACAGTCGCCATATCATTTCTTATGCTAGCACGGAAAGCTTCTTTTTGTCAAGAGGAGCACGACGGCTCAAACCGTTTTTGAGGTATGCTTTTACTAACGGAATTCGTCATCAGAAGGCAGATCGGTTTCATGAGCTTCATAAGGCATACACCGCCTCTTCTCACCTTATTTTTCCTTTTCATCCTGCCATTGCGTGGTCTCTGCACGCCCCCCTCCTTCATGATAGGTGCCGATCTCTCTTTTCTTAAATTTGCGGAAGATCAAGGCGACGTCTTTTTGGAAAACGGCAAGCCCGTAGACGTGCTTCAGCTGCTCAAAAACCATAGGTACAACTGGATTCGGCTTCGCCTCTTCGTTCATCCCACCGACCTCCCTAATAGTCTTGACTACACCATCGCTCTGGCGAAGCGCGCGAAGGCATTGGGCTACCATTTCCTTCTCGATCTACACTACTCGGATACGTGGGCGGACCCACAGCACCAGATAACGCCGCAGGCATGGCAAAAACTAAGTCACCCCCAACTCGTGCAGATGGTCTTCAGTTACACAAAGAGCACTTTAGAGGCTTTTCGCAACGCCGATGTATTACCCGACATGGTGCAGATCGGCAACGAGATATCGGCCGGATTCCTTTGGCCGGATGGCAAACTGCCCACAAATTGGGACCATTTCGCCGATCTCCTTAAAGCAGGCATTGCCGGTGTGCACGCCGCCTGTCCAGGGAAGTCGTGCCCCAAAATCATGATCCACATCGATCAAGGGGGTAATGTTGCTACCACACGCGCCTTTTTTAATAAACTGGCCTCCTATTCTATCGCCTTCGATATCATTGGTCAATCCTACTACCCCTGGTGGCAAGGCCGGCTTGAGGCTCTGCGAGAGAATATGAATTTTATGGCCACCACCTATCATAAACCGATCGTGATCGTCGAAACCGCCTACCCATGGCAAACAGCCGAATATCCAAACGGCAATGGGCCTTTTCCGGAAACGCCGAAAGGACAGAAACAGTTCTTGCAAACCCTCTATCAGATCGTGCAGAATACACCTAACCATTTGGGTGTGGGCATCTTCTGGTGGGAACCTGCCGTTCCGTTCCAAGGGCCCTACTCTAGCTTAGTATCCCGAAGCTTCTTCAATGAAGACCATGAGGCGCTTCCCGTCATTACAGCCTTCGAGGATCGCAAGCTCGATACAAGTGGGCCATCATCCACTTCGTCGGAGAAATAGTACATTTTAGTTTGGGAGGTCTCGCGCATGTCGCCTGTCATCAAACACAGCGTCTACAACCTACTGTGCGTCGGAGCGTTCCTTATCGGAACCATCTCCTTTCCTTCGGCCCAGACATTGCCGGGGCTGCCGGCGCAAACGCCCCCCTCTTCCCAACAAACCACCAATCCCCCAACAACGCCTCCACCGGCACCCGGCTCCGCCGTAGATTTTCGCACCCGCCCTCCCTGGCCTGTTGCCGCTCATATTCTTAAGCGTACCCCCGATCTGAACGGCATCATTGAGGACGATCAATGGAACCCGTTCTATACGGTGACTTCCGGCCCCATCACCGGCACCGTTTTTTGCGACTGGGACGATAACTATCTCTACGTCGCCGCCCGAACCTCTCAACCGGCTACGCTCATCATTGATGTGGATGCTTCCGACAACGGATGGCTGCGTGGCTCCGACAACCTCGAGCTGGTGGTAGGCCCTGCCGGCCCCAACCAAAAGCCGGCTTTGGTAGCTCGTGTGCTCGATGCGTCGAGCGCTAAAGATGTTCCCTTTTGGACAACTCAAGGACTCGATGTCAACACCATTCTCACCGCCGGACGCCTTATCGGCAGCACCCAAGAGGTCGAGGTTGCTATTCCTAAAGATACAGCAGGGCTTCTTCCTACCGCCGGCGCCACCATAGGCCTGCGCGTCGAGTTCATTCCCCCCATCGCCCCTACAGCCTATACCCCCACAGCCCCCTATGAGCCACACCTTCTCCTCGATGCAAACCTCGTTAACTCCGAAGTACAGACCGTGCCGGGCATTAATCCTCACTTAGAGCTTTCCGATTATCGGTGCATTGCCGGCCAGAAACTTTTCGCCACCCTCTTCTTGCTCAACCAAACAGACCAAACCATTCCCTTACGCTCGGTACTATGGCAGGGGGTCGGCAACTCGAAAAACGCAGTAGATACCATCAGCACGGTAACCCCTCCTCCACTGCCCCCACGCAAAACGGTAAAATTTGGCTACAAAACCATCCTTCCAAAAGACCTCCCGCTGGGCAACTATACCCTGCAAGTAACGGCCACCTTGGGCGACGGACGCCAAGTGAGCGCCTCAGCCTCGTTTACCGTCGTAGAGCCTATCGAAGCGCACCTTCAACCCTATCCCGACCCTCTCTATATCTCCGGCACAACACGCCTCGATCTTCGTGTGGTGATCACCAGTGCGGTGCCCGACCACTTCCGAGGGCGACTAGAACTGCTTCAATATCCTAAAACCTGGCAACTTGAGGGCAATCCGGAACGAAGTGTTGTGGTCTACGGAGAGGACGCCACCGGCACCTCCCATGTCTATTTCAACCTGCCGGCCGATACGAAACCGGGGGACTATCCCGTAGAAGCGCGCATCGTATGGTTCGATAAAACATGGCCGCTCCACTGCACGGTGCACGTTGCGGGAAATGAGGCCCTAACCCCACCCCCGAATAAGAAGTAGCCGTCATGACCGAGTATGCCATCGAAACGGTCGGGCTTTGCAAACGGTTTCGTGGGATCGAGGCCGTGCGAAGACTCGACCTGCAAATACCGCGTGGTGAGGTTTTTGGGCTGCTCGGCCCCAATGGCGCAGGAAAAACCACCTCCATTCTCATGTTGCTCGGCAACATTCGCCCAACCGACGGTCACGGCTCCTTATTGGGGAAACCTTTGGGACACATTGAGGTAAGGAAATATGTGGGTTTTCTACCGGAGAAGTTTCAATTTCACGACTTCCTTACGGCCACCGAGTTTTTAGACCTCCACGGTAGGCTGGCGGGAATGAACGCCTCAGACCGCGCAAAGCGCATTCCTGAAGTGCTCGAACAGGTGGGGCTATCCGAACGCGCTCATGCCCGCATTCGCGAGTTTTCTAAAGGCATGCAGCAGCGCATCGGTCTTGCGCAGGCGATGCTCCATAAACCCCAATTGATCGTTCTTGACGAACCGACCTCCGCCCTCGACCCCTTAGGGCGTCGGGAGGTACGCGACATCATTCTGCAGCTTCGCAACGAGGGCTGCACCGTGTTGCTTAACTCTCACCTGCTCTCCGAAATCGAAATGACCTGCGATCGTGTGGCGATCATGAAGAAAGGCGAGGTCGTCGCCCAAGGCCCAATAGAGGAGCTTCTGGCCTTTTCGTCGGTGGTAGAGCTAGAGGTCGCCGACATGAACGATGCGGCGATGCAAGCGCTGCGTCAAGTGGCAACCCGCCTTAAGTTTGAGAGTGTGCCGCCACGCAAAATTTGGGCATGGGTACCATCGGAGGAGAGCGTTCCTGAGTTGGCACACGCTGTGGTTTGCAACAATGCCAAACTGTTAGCCTTGGTACCCAAGCGGGAAACGCTGGAAGAGCTTTTTCTGCGCATCGTTGCAGAGAACGAGCCGACCACTAAGAAATAGCACAGAACGCCCTCAGCACGATGAGATACCGACGGCCTCCCCGATGTGCTTGAATCCGTCCCGTTCCAACAGCCGCAACAAGCCCTGATTGATCCGAAGCGGCAAAAAAGGCCCTTCATAGATCAAAGCCGTGTAGATTTGAATGAGCGAGGCCCCGGCCTTTATGCGTGCGTAGGCCTCCTCTGCACTATCTATACCTCCAACCCCAATAATCGGTATCTGCCCACCCGTTGCCCGATAGAGCCGTTTTAATGTTGCAACGGCACGCTCACGCAACGGAGGCCCGCTCAACCCACCCTCCTCATGTAAGCCCCCGAAAGCCCCCTCTCTTGCCACGGTTGTGTTCGTCGCAATGATTCCTGCGATCCGTTGTTCCATCACAACCTCGGCCACATCGCAAATATCTTCTGGTGCCATATCTGGGGAGACCTTCACAAACAGCGGCACTGCCCGCTGCCCGCGGGCCGGCATTTGGCATTCGCTCTCCTCTTTCAACAAGGTCAATAGATTTCGCAACCGGTTTTTCTCTTGCCATTGACGCAGCCCCGGCGTATTTGGCGAGGAGACGTTAATCGCGATGTAGCTGGCGTAAGGGGCGAGCCGTCGAAAACTGGCCCGGTAGTCGTCGAGCGTGGCAGCCTCACCCTGAACATGTCGCGTCTTTCCAATATTCACCCCGAGAGGGAAGGGAAGCCCTTTTCCGCGCTGAACCATCGAAAGGCGATAGGCCACCATGTCCGCGCCATCGCTGTTAAACCCAAGCCGGTTGAGAATGGCTTTGTGTTCGGGAAGGCGAAACAGGCGCGGTTTTGGATTGCCCGGTTGGGGCTGTGCGGTCACCGTGCCCACCTCTACAAACCCGAACCCCAAGCGCGGCCAAATGGGAACGGCCAGGGCATTTTTATCGCAACCGGCAGCAAGCCCAACCGGGTTTGGGAAAATGATGCCGGCGATCTCTTGACGTAGGGCGGGATGCGTGAAAGGACGGCTACACCTCACAAGATTTCCCATTTGAGCCAAGAGGGCAATGGTGCGCTCATGGGCACGCTCGGCATCTTGAGCGAAAAGCAGCGGACGCAGAACACGCCGGTAGATCATGCTGGGTCGTCCTCCTCCTCACGCATATATTCCACCTGGACGATCTCAATAGTTGCCGCCTTATGCCCAAGAATAGGTGCATCAGGGTCAATTACCGCCGCCGTCAAAGGGCCTCCGTAGACGGCCCCTGTGTCGAGGCCTATTTTGTTGCGTTGGATCAACGGCCGGCCATCCGGCTGGGGCGTGTGACCAAAGACGATCAGCCGCCCCCCTATCAAAGGTTTATAGGAGAGAAACGGCTCCCGAATCCAGAGACGAGGGTCCAAACCATACGCCTCATCCTCCCATTTCATACCGGGGGGCACGACCCCGGCATGAACAAAATGGTAGTTACCACAAATATACTCCATCCGGGTCGCTCGCAAAAAGGCGATATGTTCTGGTGGAATGGCCTCTTGCCAATGTAGCATGTCGGCAGGTTGATACGAGAGGAGGGTTTCGACCCCACCGTTCTCCAGCCAAAGATAGGTCTGCTCGCTATGGAGTACAAACCCCTCTTTTGCCGCCGGTTGTGTGGGGGGGCCGTCGAGTGCATCAAGCATGAGCTGCTCGTGGTTACCACGTAAAAAAACGGTGTTTGGCCGCTCTTTTTGCAAAGCGATCAGCAGCTCCACAACCGCACGGGAATTTTCTCCCCGATCCACATAATCTCCGAGAAAAACCAGCCGGTCTATCTCTCGCAAGGGGCGTGTGCGTAACCTCTCTAAGAGAACCCGGAGTTGCGCTATTTGGCCGTGAATATCCCCTATGGCAATGATCAGAGGTCGGCCTTCCTCCATCGCTTTAGAGATCGTGGAGGTAACGGTTCTGCGCATCAACAAGGATAGCCCTCGCTTTTATCGGTTCTTCACTCAAACAGAAGGCCACAATAATCACGCGGTCACCAACACGCACCCTATGAGCAGCCGCTCCGTTCACCACAATCTCCCCTTTGCCTGCCTCACCTTCCATCACGTAGGTCTCAAAACGTTCGCCGTTCTCGACATCCCATACATGCACCAACTCACCGGGCAGCAGTCCCACACGCTCCATCAGCTCACGATCTATCGTGATACTCCCTTCATAGTTCACATTGGCATCGGTTACCCGAGCATGGTGTATCTTGCTCTTTAAAAACGTCAACAGTCGCATAAGTCTCCTGCGAAAAGCGGCTCCTCACTTCGTGTTTTTCCAACTCGGCATTATACCCCTAACTCTCAAGCCTATGTCACACAAGCCATCGAAAACGGTTTTATCCTTTCAACACCATAGAAAGGGGGGCGAATATCGCAAAAAAGTGACGAAATTTTCTAAAAAATTCATTGAACCTCTTGCATCCTCGCTTTTTTTCTGCTAAACTAAGAGTAAAGCGATATACTTTCTAACAGTGGCAACGGCTGAATCGGCATCTTTTCCCTTATTCGTCTTAAATGCAACCGAATTAACTTCTATACTATCGGAGAGAGTTTCATCGCTACATTCGATCAACACCTTCCAAAGGAGGTAGACCGTGAATTCACCCTCATACGAAGAACAAGAGCACCGAAGCCTGCTTCACCGCATTAAAGACATGTTTTTAGGCCCTGATGATCAGGAGGACGAGGCCGAAGAGCACGTCGGTGAAGCCGAGGTCGCCCGCAGACCTCAGCAACCCCTGCGCCTCCACACAGCTCGCACAAGCCGTGTGGCCGTGCGGCGTAACGCCCAGGTTTTCGAGGACGCGCGCGTAACGGCCGATGGGCTTAAAATGGGCGAGCAGCAGATCGTCAACCTAGAAAAAGCCTCCCCTCAGATGGGCGAGCGCATTATAGATTTTCTCAGTGGCGTCTGCTATGCGCTCGATGGCACGGTGGAGCGTATTGGCGATCGCGTCTATCTCTTTGTGCCCGCCAACGTTGAAGTAGAGGTAGACGAAGGCACAACCAACTCGGGCAACACCACACGTTCCACAACGCCCTAAAGCCGATACGATAACCTAAGCCGGCACTGTTGGCAAAAAAGAGACCCCTTCATTTTGAAGGGGGATGATTGGTTTTGTCTGCCCTCACACCGAGATTTGTTTGGCAACCTCTCCAAGATAAGCTCACTTTGCTACCTTGCTCTAGAACCGCGAGATTGGCAGTCTCTGCAAACCCACCCATTTCCCGCGGAACTGGTAGGATTGGAAACTTAAGATTTCTCGCCTTCGGCTCGAAATGACAGTCGTTTATCTCGTCTGCGGCTTGAAAGGACAGTCGTATCGCCGGCTCTTCAAGCCCCCACCCCCCGCCCTTCAAGGCCGATACCCTCGCCCCAGTGGAAATGAAACGAAAAGACCTCCCAGATTCGCTTCGAGGTGACACGGCCGCCGAGGCACTTCCCCCCTTAAAAAAAATTATGACCGATTTAACCACACGTTCCACAAATTAAAAACCGCTAAAATCCCATCTTCTCTCATTCTCCAGTTTGAGCTAATGATTGAGCTAATTTTGGCCAGAATTACCTTGGGGCACCACGGGGTTGCCTTGAAGGGTCTGGTTTGGCCGACGGCGCAACAGTTGCCTACGTTGGGCCGCCCTTCTTTGCAACAGCCGTTTTCGTGCCCTACCGTAAAGCAGCTCCTGTTCGGCCTGTTGCACATCCCCTCCCAGTGCGGCGCGGTCGAGCACATAATCAAGGAGAGCCTGGTTCGGGTTATAGCGAATCAGACGTGTGAGCGGCACGGCCGTCCAACCGTAAACGGTGTTTGGACTGGCGCTCACCCCAGAATGGGTTAACGCAACGTCGTGGACAACAGAAAGGAAGGGTGCCGACCAGTATCGAACGGTAAAATCCATCTGGGTAGTCGGATCGGGAGTCACCAATGGATAGACATAACAGAAATAGCGAGCCTCTTGGGAAGCTGCCGGCAGGTTTAGTTTATCCACCAGGGTATAGTTGGAGGGTTGGTCGTTCCCTGCCGGGTCCGCATCCCCTTCCCGATAGGTTCGGCCCTCCACGGTGAAGCTTACGGGCACATCGGGGTTTGGTTGTTGTGGTAAGCTGCCCAGCACATAGAGAGCCGCTTGGCGCCCGTCCGGCGACAGCCCAACCAGCACCGTAAAATCATCAATGGCTGCGGCCTGCGCTTTTTGCAACTCATCCGCAATGAAGTTTTTACGGTTTACCCCCTTGTTCGGCTGGGTATTGTTATTCCCTGCGGTCGGCTGGGTGTTGTTAGGCACCGGAGCAACCGTATTCGGCGCATTAGGCGTTACATCAGGGGCAGACTGTACCTTTCTACCACGCTTTAAAAGCCGATTGGGATTGGCAACAATACGCGCCCTTCGTTTTCCACCAAACACCGCATTGAGTTCGTTGTAAGTGTTGAAGCCGGCATTTGGGTTGGCCTCTAAACCGGCGTAAAGAATGGCCTGCTGCAGGGCCTGTTGTAGCCCGGGGCCTATACTTGCATCGTTTAAGAACACGGCCAACGCCTCATCATTCGCAATAACCTGCCGTACTCGTGCCATGTTCAAATAGATATGCCGGTTAGCCCCTTTCGAGAAGTTGGCCAACTGCAAGGCGCTATCGGGAATAGGTGGAATGGAATCGGGGTCGGCGCTCGAATAGAACCGCATAACCGGCCCGGTAAGATAGAGGTTTTGCATGCCTTGCAGAACTTGGCCATCGGTATTTTGGGGCAACGCGCTCGTTTTTATCGGAAGCCCGTTCAGTAAGACGAAGGCTCCCAAAACAGCGCATATGGGGCAGATAATACGTTGTTTCACCAACATAGCTCCTCCTCTAGGCGTTCACGACGCCTATACCCTTTGCAACGCTCGATTGTCGGTATAGACGCAATGGAGGCCAAAAAGTTCAATCGTCTAATGGGGTGCGCTCGACATCGAAGACGAGGCCGACCTCGGCACGCCACCGGTCAAGCGCCTGCATATTGCCCAACGTGTCCGCATGAGTCATGGCGGGTGTCGGCGCTTCCAACCGCCCTTCCCTTAGACACTGCGCGAAGAGATCGGCCTCAATGGTGTAGGGGTCGCTGTTCGTCTCGACCCTAATCTCCTCGGTCTTTCCCCCACGCTGTAGGCGGATAGTGTTTCCCTCGGTAGGCGGTACCCATAAGTTGGCCACCTCAAGGCTACCATCCGACCCAAAAAGACGCACGGTGGCATCAAAATGCACCTGCGTGCCGCAGGCGAGATAGGCCACGATCCCTTCCGGAAACTTCAACGCCGCGGTGGCCTGTTCATCTACCCGGCTCACCGTCCCGATATGTGCACAGCCTTTCAGCTCGATCGGCTCTGTGCAGGTTCGGCCCACCGCAACGCCGGCCACAAGGCGGGCAAAGGATATCGTATAGCATCCCACATCCATAATGCCTCCACCGGCTGCCGGATTAGAAAGCCGAATGTTATCGTATTTCGGGCCGAGATTGTACTGAAAGCTCGCATGGATGAGCTTCAATTCCCCGATGGCCTTCTCACGGATCAGCTCACAGATGCGTTGCATCGTGGGGTGGCAGCGATATTGAAAGGCCTCCATAAATAAAACCCTCGCCCGCCGAACCGCATCGAGCGCGTGCTCGGCCTCAGCCGTGTTCACGGTAAAGGGCTTTTCACACAGCACGTGTTTCTTGGCATTTGCACAACGCACCGTCCATTCCGCGTGCAGATGGTTTGGCAGCGAGATATAGACGGCCTCCACATCGGCATCATCCAAAGCACGAGCATAGCCCTCATAACGCCGTGGAATGCCAAACTCCTCCCCAAAAGCGTCGGCGGAGGCCTGTGTTCGACTTGCAACGGCCACCAGCTCTCCGTGGCGCGAGTGGCGTATGGCATTGGCCAGCTTGCGCGCAATGCCTCCCGTGCCCAAAATAGCCCATCTTACCTTATCCATAGCGCCTCATCCTTTTCAAATGCAAAGAATCGTATTTACATGGTACCCGTTCCCACAGCAAGGTTTGACAAAATAAAGCCCTATCTTTTATCTTGCGATTCCATAGTGTATAATAATAATCCGTGCTTTGAACGAGATTGGTGGCAAATTTGGGTGTGCCCCGATAACCGCCCAAAAGCGCGGAAACTTTCATATAGAGACGAAAGGCCATGGCAGACCCAAAAGGTTTTTTAAAGTATCAGCGTGAGTTACCTCCGCGTCGCCCTGTGGAGGAGAGAAAGAAAGATTGGTGCGAGTTCTATTTGGAGTTTCCTCGCGAGAAGCTACAACGCCAAGCAGCACGCTGTATGGACTGCGGCATTCCCTTTTGCCATCAGGGATGCCCTCTGGGCAACATCATCCCAGATTGGAACGATCTCACCTATCGTGGCCGCTGGCGCGAGGCCTTAGCCGAACTTCATGCGACCAATAACTTCCCCGAGTTCACCGGAAAACTTTGCCCGGCTCCCTGTGAGGCCGCCTGCGTGCTCGGCATCAACCAAGAGCCGGTAGCCATTCGTCGCATCGAGGAGAGCCTCGCCCTCATGGGCTGGGATGAGGGCTGGATTAAGCCCGAGCCGCCGGCCAAACGCACCGGGCGCAAAGTGGCTATCGTCGGCTCCGGCCCGGCCGGTCTCGCCTGTGCCCAACAGCTCAACCGGGCCGGCCATACCGTTACCGTCTTCGAGCGAGCCGACCGCATCGGAGGCCTTTTGCGCTATGGCATCCCCGATTTTAAGCTGGAAAAATGGGTGCTAGACCGACGGCTTAAACAGATGGAGGAAGAGGGCGTGATCTTCCGCCCCAACGTCAACGTAGGGGTGGATATCTCCGGTGAGGAGTTGCGGCGCGACTTCGATGCCATTGTGCTGGCCGGTGGCTGCACCGTGCCGCGCGACCTTAAAGTGCCCGGACGCGAGCTAGAGGGCATCTACTTTGCCATGGAGTTTCTCCCTCAGCAAAACCGTCGCGTTGCCGGCATCTGGCCCGAAGATAAACCTCAAATCACCGCGGCCGGCAAGCGGGTGGCCATCTTGGGTGGTGGCGACACCGGCGCCGACTGTCTTGGCACCGTACATCGCCAAGGCGCCATCGAGGTCTATCAGTTTGAGATCATGCCCAAACCCCCTTCAAGCCGCGACGAGACCATGCCTTGGCCGCGCTATCCCATGATTCTTCGCACCTCCGCAGCCCACGAAGAGGGTGGTATCCGCGAGTGGTGCGTCAGCACCAAAGCGTTTTCCGGTGAAAACGGAAAAGTTAAAAAACTTCACGCCGTGCGCGTACAATGGAGCCAGCCGGATGCCGAGGGACGCCGCCGCATGGAAGAGATACCCGGCTCCGAATTTGAACTCGACGTAGACCTCGTGCTGCTGGCACTCGGCTTTGTGCACCCCGAACATGGGGGCATATTAGCTCAATTGGGCGTGGAGCTTGATCAGCGCGGCAACGTGAAGACAGATAGCAACTACGCCACCAGCGTCCCAGGGGTATTCGCCTGTGGAGATATGCGGCGTGGGCAGTCGCTCATCGTCTGGGCTATTGCCGAAGGCCGTGAAGCGGCGCGTGGGGTAGACCTCTACCTTATGGGGCACTCCGATCTGCCGCTTACCCGCGCAACGCCCATCTGCGTTTGAAAGCTCCATTGAGCGGCAAAAAACTCGCGCTTCTCTCAGTTAGCGCCTAAAGACCGCCATCCGATAACCTAGTGGCGTGTCAAATCGCCTCACCAGCCGATCGGCTGATGAGGCGTTGGCGTAGAAAGGAGGAGGTGATATGCCGCTCGACACGCAAGGGAGCGGTGCTGCCGGCACTCCCGAAGGGCAAATAAGGTATGCACCTATCCCTAATCGCATCCATTATGCGCCGGTGACCGATCAAGTGCGCTTCATTCCTGTAAAAGATCGCGTCGTCGTGCGTGGTTCATCGGAGCATGTTCGTATCGCCGGCCTGCTTACAAACGACTCGCTGCCGATTCTAGACCAAGAGGCCTAAAATCCGGTAAAAGTAGGAGGCACGCGAAGCAGGAAACGACCGAACATACAATCGTCTTGCCGCCGAGGGGGCCTTTCGCAGGGAAAGGAGGAACCTCATATGAACCAGATCGGCACGCAAGACAGACTGCAGTTCAGCCCTGTGCAGGATCGCCTACAGTACCAACCTGTGCAGAGCCGAGTTGGATTTCAGGCTTTATCGAATCGCGTGGAATTTCAGCCTATCAAGAATCGGGTGCAGTTTAACCCCGAAGCCAATCGCGTTAAGTTCGACTATAGCAACGCTTCCATGCTCGATTTAGCCGCTTAGGGGGGCGTCGGGGCGCATAGAGGCAATGCGCTCTCACGCCCCCTTTTCTCTTCGGCTGCATCCTGTAACGCATACCATAAGAGAATCGCACAGGTCGTTCCCAAAAGAAACGTAGCGCTTACCACTCCCGAATCCTTAAAAAGCAGCGCGGCGATTACGGCGGCAGGCAACACGTTAAGGCCTCTCGCCGTGTACGGGCGCTGCAGCAGACTCTCTCGTACCTCGACCCGTACCAACCCAAAAGCGACCACTAAAATTGCTACGATCACCCCTATGCCTAAGTATAGATAGGGCGAGACGAGCAGATGAACGTTCATGGTCAGCTTGCGGATCACAATCTCGCCTAAATAACGTAGACCACGCCCGTGAGCGGTCTCCTGCAACACATAGCCGGCATGAGAGCTAGCCCCACGTGCCAACACAACATCTAGCTCGCCGAAGAGAAAGGCAAAAATCATGCCTACCCCGCCTAACACCACCGCTTTCGTCACAGTTACCGCCCGCTCCCAAAGCGCTTCCCGCCCTAAGCCAAACGCCACGCCGGTAACCACCAAGCTGCCGTAATTCGCCCCCCAATAGGGCCAACCAAAGAGAAAGGCCATTCCCATCCATAGCCCTACCAACACCCCGCGATAACGTCGGGCTTGGCCTGCCCGAATCGTCTGCAAATCGTCAAGCCAGGCACACCCTCCTATCAATGCCATGCCTACCAGAACCCCCAAATACTCGTTCCCAATGCCATAGTAGCGAATGCCCGACAACGCATACCCACTCAGCAACGAATCCTTAATGAGTTGCTGACCGGTACACAGATCGAAAGTTATTAACAGGATGCAAATGAGACAGGCTACACTCGGGGGTCTCCAGCGTACCCATCGCCCCACCGCATAGCAACCCGCTGTAAGCACACTCATCCAGGCTACGATCCGAAGAATATACTCCCATCGTGTGGGGGGTACCCACAGCGGTGCCAGCAGCAATGCCGCGGGGAGATTAAGTCCCCACACAAAAACGGCCGAAAGAGCGCGTGCCAGCCTCCAATGCTTGAGGCGATGTGCTGTCAACGCCCCTACAGCGGCTATGAATCCAAGTACCCCGATAGTTACCATACCCACTACCACAGTCTGCGCATTGAGCACACTCACATAGTCCGTTCGCGCCAACACTGCGATTCGGTGTGCCCCATCCCCATAGGGCATCGAGACGATGGGACGGCCCGTCATGGTAGGCGGTATAGGGACATGAAAGAGGCTTAAAATGGTGGGTGCCAGGTCGGTATTTGCCACGAGGCCTAGCGTGCGCGTCGTCGGCGATGTCAGCAGCCCTGCCGGAAAGTCCGGCCCTATCGCCACCAGAGGAGTAAGGCGCTGCCAACTGTCTGGTAACGCTCTCCCTCGCGCGGCAACGGGCGAAACAAGCATTAAATCCGCATGTCCGTTCTCACGAACGAAGCTCCACAGCATATAGAGCAGCACATCGAGCCTTGAAAGGGCCTTCTCACGCAACGTCTTAAAGGTTTTCGGCGAAAGTTTTGTTTGCAACGCGGCTAATCGCGTCATGTCGCCCAGCTGGATCACACAGAGGGATGCAGCGCTGCTCAGCATCTTGCCATAAAACCAGTCCATTCGCCTATCACGCTGCCCCAAAGGAGCCTCTGCATCGGGCTGTGTAGAAAGCAGGTCGCCTTCTGCCTGTCCAAACGCATCGGTGACCAGCAGGGTAGCGCTTCGATTGGGAAGGCTCGCATCGGCATTTCCATAGATCGCCGCAACGATGGGTGGCCTAGCCCTATTCAGCAGGGAGCCTACCAACACCGTATTCAGCCCGCGTCGCCAAAGCGAGGCGATGCCTAAATGAACGATAGGCTTTGTAGGAACCAGCCCGGTATACCGCAGATAGAGCATGCCAGCCGTTCCCCGCGCGCTAGGAACTTGCTCCTGTTGCTGAAAAGCCCAGCCATCGGTGGGCTGTGCCGCCTCCATTTGGCCTGCCGCCAATGTAAGCAGCGCCGACATGGGGGAATAGGGTTGGGGTGTGCGCACGTTCATAAGGCCGGCTGCGCCCGACCGAGCGAGAAGATAGAGAGCAGGGTGATGCGGGTTCTCCAGGTCTTCTATGGTAAGCCCATCACAAAGCACAAGAATGAGCTTCGTGGGTGCAGAGGTTGGTTGCGCCCTTGCGCTTTGCCGGCAGAGGAGGCAAGCCACAACAACAAACGATAGATAGGCATAAAATCGCTCACGTCGCAAAGGCGGTTCCTCTCCAGGCGTTCTACAGGAGGCATTATACCGCTCAAGCCCTCTCGCCTTAGCCGTTCGCAAAAGATTAGGGGGCAACATCGAATCTTGCTGCCCCCCTAATCCCCCGGATTTTAGGCCTGCCTACTCAACCACCACAGCCTGAGGTGGAACGATGGTAACTTTTTCCGGGTCGTAGTAGGGGTAGACCTTGCTCAGCGGCGTAAGCGCCTTTACCGGGAAGAGCGCGCGCACCTTGTAGTGTAGCGTAATCGTCTGATTAGGTGCGAGCTTTTGGAGATAGACGATGATCTGCCGTGCTGCCACCGTGTATTTATCTATGGTTTTCGCTTTAACGGCCTCCTCTAAGCCCCCCGTCTCCACCGTAAAGCCGGGCGGTACTCCTAGATCGATCAAGGGCATCTCCACCGTGCCCTCGGTGTTGTTATGGATGGTGACCGTCACGCCCACCGTATCGTTCTGTGCCAGGGTCGTTCGGTCGTAGTGCACGGCCAGGGCAAGCGGCGCCGCATTCGGCACTACGGGTGGCATGGTGTCGCGCCACGGCAGATAGTAGCGGCTAACCACCTGGTAGCCCAGCGCCCCTTTTCCAGCAAGAGGAAGGGCGTCGGCCTTGAAACGAATTTCGAGCCGATTCACCCCCTTTTGCAGGGGCTTTTGAATTTCAACCTGCTGCATAATATCGCGGTTCGCCTCGGTAACCGAAAGCGTGGCGACTTTTTGGCCGTTCACCGTCACGGTAACCGTGCCGGTTCCCTTTGCAGTGCCCTGGCTGCTGGCATAAAGAAGGGCACGCATACACCAAACCGTGGCCTGCGTCGTCTGCCAGGTTCCACCAGCGTCGCGATGTTGTACGATATAGTTGAGCGCTTTGGTGGTAAAAGCAGGTTCCCCTCCCCAGCGCGCCAACGCATAGGCTGCCAGACCGCAGGTTTCCAGATCGGCCCCCAAATTCGTGGCTCCCGTAAAGGTCATCGTCTTCCCTTCCCACCATGCGGTGTCGTCGGTGGTATGCGCTAGTGCGATAAGCTTTTGGGCCACGCGTGCTGTGTTCGGATCGTCCCTTCGTGCGGCCACCAGCAGGTTCAAAACCAGCGCCAGGGTGTAGGGGTCGTCGGTCTCATCGAGATGTTGTTCGACATAGGCGATACCTTTTGCCACCTCCGGTCCGGTATAGCCGCTCTCGGCCAGCGCCCAGTCCACATAGGCGGTGGTACGCAAGGCACCGGTCTGCCTATTGATGATTCCCTCGGCGATCCCAGGCCCTTCTTCCAGCCAGCTGCCATCGGCCCGCTGTTTTCCTGCGAGCCATTTTTGTGTGCGACTGACGAGCTGCGGGTCTATATCGCGTACTTTGGCCATGTCGGAGAATTCGAGCAGTCCGTAGGCCGTCAGCACCTGGTTCGCCGGCGGGTTGCCAAACCATGAGAATCCGCCGCCCTGCACCTCAAAGGTAACTAAGCGCTGATAGCCGATGCTTATATACTGCTCGGCCCGCATCTGTATGGCCGGATTCACCTGATGGGTCTTTTGCAGATAGGATAGGATCAGGATATTGGGGTAGGTAGTCGAGGAGGTCTGTTCGAAGCACCCATAGGGCATTTGCAGCAACCCGTCTAGCCCCTCCACAACCTGGCTAAAGGTGCCCGGATAGATTTTCACAAGCACCTTGCTCGCTCCCGGCACGGCATCGGGCGGCAAGACGATCTGTTGGGTAACGGTGCCCTGCAGCGTTCCGTTGTGAACGATCTCCATTTTTTGTCCATTTGGCTCTACCCTTATCTGCCGCCGAATCGCGTCGGAGAGCTGACTTCCGTAAGCCATCACGGTGAGCGACTGCTCACCTAACCCCTCGGCCACGATGGGGAAATGCACTACGGTGACCTCTTCCGGCATCACCGTTAGCTCGCGCTCGTTGCTGCCCTCAAGCCGAAACCAGGGCTGCAACTTCAACACCAGCCTCACCTTTTGGGCTTTGGGCAGATAGTTGTAGATGGTAACGGGCAGGGAGATGCGATCGCCTTGCGTTAGCGCCACGGGCAGATTGAGGTCTACAAAGAACGGTTGAAACACGCGAACTTTCTTTGTGGTGCTGCCGATGGCTCCCTGCAGACTGTTGGCGAGCAGGCTCATGCGCCAGGTAGTGATCGAGTCGGCCATCGGCAGTCGCAAGGTGGCTTCGCCTTGTGCATCGGTGACGAGATTGGGGTTCCAATAGAGGGTCTCCGGGAAGTAGCTTCTAACGCGCGGTTCGGGAGTGCCGGCCCCCACCGGATTTGCAAGAGAGTTTACACTTCTCGCATAGGTAATCACTTTGGTATCTCCTTCTGGCGCCATAAGCGCTCCGCCAAACCCGCCCACTGCAGGCGGAAAAGCAGCCCTAGCCTGCAACTGCCACATCGCTCCCGGCCCCCAAAGCGTGAAATCATCGCCGCTGTTGAACTTTCCATCCAAGCCGGCGCTCGTCAGATGTATCTGAACGTTCGCTCCCGCTCCCTGAATGTTTATCTGGTAGGGACGCCCCCAAGGGTCTTGCAAAGCCTCCTTCGGCAACAGTCCGCGATCCACTAACTGCATCGGCGTCAATCCGGTTACGCCATGGTTACCGGTTTGCGTCTCATAGGCCTTTACTGCCTTTTCGATCTGGGCAAGCGATTCCTCCATCTTCTGATAAACGGTCTGAACCAATTTCTGATATCGTTCCTGATAGGTATCTATGTTCAGAGTATAGATGCGGGAGTTCTGTTGCTGCTGTGCCGGCACCATGCCAACCTCTTGAGGGAGAGGACGCCGTATAAAAACTCCAAAGGCCGGGCCGGGCGGCATGGTATTCTCCGCCTCCTCCCGCGCCGCAGCAAACAGCAGTTGCGCCGCGCGCTGCCGCTCACGCCATGGCAGCGGATTGCGGATAGGTATTAGCTGCTCCGGCGTGATCCCATGAATCTCGTATCGAGGGGTGAGAAGCTGCTTTTCTAACAGGAAGTAGATTTTGGCCAGCCCGGGCTGCAGGTCGGAGAGCGCAAAAACGCTCTCATCTACCATGGCCACCCCCAGTGCTGCCGCCACCGGATGCCCCTTCTGGTCAGAGACATGAAAACGGATGACGGCATCGGCGCCGGGGCGGTACTCCTCCTTATCGGTAGCAACGGCTATCCGCAGATCGGTGGCCGGCAGCACCACCGCATAGCGCACATCTTGAGGTATCTGCTCGTTCGGCAAAACCTGATAGGCACGCAACTCCAATGTGCCCTCCATATCGGGGCTAAGCGGTAAGTTCAGCGTTCCTTTGCCGTTCCGAATGGGGATGACATCGGTGAGAATCGTTTGGCGGTTGCGCAGCACATCGAGGTAGACGGTGCCCGTTTTTTGCTGTGAAAAGCAGGTGAGCTGCAGCCCATCCCCTACCTTCGCCAGCGGCTTGTCTACGCGTAGCAGGAGCGCTGCAGTTTGCCAAGAGCCTAAAGCCATTGAGAGAGTGCCTTTTCGGTCCTGCTTGTCCGAAGCCGTACAGAGCACCCGGTATTGGCTATCCTTAGGAACGAACTCTATCTCCCCTACCCCCAAAGCATCGGTGACGCACTGCAATGAGAGATTGGTGGTGCTTCGATTGGGGGTACCGAGATCGGCCACAATCTGGAAATGGACTTGCGCATTCGGCACCGGCTGCCCATCCGGAGTAGAGACGGCCACATAGACCCGATTGGGCACGTTCGGCAGCAGCGTTTCCGATTCGGGCACTATCGTTATATGCAGAGGCTGGCTCGAAACGGGCACACTCACCGCCTCCTCCTGTTCCTGCTCGGCCGTATCTTTCACCTTTACATCGAAGTTGACCAAGGCGTTCCCTTGTGCCATGGGCTGTCCCACAAGTGTCTCCGGCAGCCGATAGCGAAACGTGTAACTCCCTACGGCATCGGTGTGCCCCTCAAAGGTCGCCAGCTCATGGTTCTCTACATCCAGGGTGCTTACCGTTACCTTCACCTCGGCGTCGGCCACCGGCTTGCCAAAGAAGTAGAGCGCACGTAAACGACAGGTTACCAACTGACCCGGCCGGTAGTAGCCTTGATCGGGCTTCAAAGTGATCTGGAATTTGGGCAGAACGTAGGGTTTCACCTCCACCGTGCGCGTCACGGAGGTATCGAGCGCTTCGGCAGTAATGCGATAGCTGCCTGTATTGACCTCGTCGGCCAGCTGAAAATCGGCGCCGACCGTGCCAAAGTCCGAAAGCGTCTTCTCCTCCTTAAAAACTCGGTTCCCGCGTCCATCCGTTACCGTAAAGGTGACGGGCGCTTTAGCGAGCGGCCGTAACGTGCCGGCGTCAAGCGCCAGCGCGCGCATGTGGATGACCTGCCCAGGCTGATAGAGCGGTTTGTCGGTGGTGAGATAGATTTTGGTCTCCTTCGCCAATCGTATTTCCGTTTGGAACCCATCCTCCCCGATCGGCGTCTTCACCTTCACAGTCAGCCGATAGGTTCCCGGCGAGAAAGCTGCTGTCGAAAAGCTGTTATCGAGCGTTCCGTAGCGATCGGTGGCTCCTTCAAACAGAACCTTTGTCTCCTGAGGTCTGTTTTTTGGCGACAAAACGATACGAACCTGAGAGGGCAACGGCCGGCCGGTATCATGATTCTTCACGATGAGCCGCAAACCGGCGCGAGAGCCACAAATCCATGTGTCCTGACCACGTGCAATGACTTCGATAGGGGATATTTTTATCATATTTTCCTCTGGTGAGGCTGGCGACTTCTCCTGCCCTAAAGCCCCAAAAAGGACAAGAGCGCCGCTGAACGCGCACACCATCCCCGTTGTCCAGGGTGCCACTTTGCTCATCGGTAACCTCCCTTCCGCCATTTCACAGCGGATTCGATTGACGCCTTTTAGACGAATCCTTCTAGCAAAAGGTTACTCCCGTGCCGTAAACGATCCACAACGGAAAAGGTGCCCAAAGCCTTCTCTCAGAAATACCTCCTTCTACACAAAAACGGAAAATGCCTTTTCCAGACCGTTCTATACTTGACTAAAAAAATCAAAAAAGTATTGATTTTTCATTTCCAGATCGGGTATCCTATCTTCCGCAAATCTGACGACCTTAGGAACAGACAAGAAAGGAACCGATAGCTCCGATGTCCGCATCCACCGGCCTCATAGCCCCTCACGGAGGGGTGCTCGTCAATCGTTTCGTGCCCCAAGAGCGCTACGAAACCACTCTCGCGCTCGCAAAAACCTTGCCTACCCTCCCCCTCAACCCACGACAAATCTCCGACCTCGAAATCATCGCCATCGGCGCTGCCAGCCCCCTTACCGGCTTCCTTAATCAAAACGACTATCAGGCCGTGCTCCACTCCATGCGCCTCGCCAACGGCCTCCCCTGGACTATCCCCCTCACCCTCCCCATCTCCCAACAACAGGCCAAAGCCCTCGACGCCTCCCAAAAAGCCACCCTCACCACTCAAGAAGGACAACCCCTCGCCATCCTCCACGTCCAAGACATCTACTCTTACGATAAACGCCAAGAAGCCCAAGCCATCTATAAAACCACCGACGAAGCCCACCCCGGAGTGGCCATCCTCTATGCCCAACCCGAACTGTATGTCGGCGGCGAGGTGGAGGTGCTCACCCTGCCCCCCCACGCCGACTTCCCCGAATACTACCTCACCCCCACCCAAACCCGCGCCTACTTCGCCCAAAAGGGCTGGCGCAGCGTGGTGGGCTTTCAGACCCGAAACCCCGTGCATCGGGCCCACGAGTACCTGCAGAAGGTGGCCTTGGAGATGGTGGACGGTTTGCTGCTGCACCCCTTGGTAGGAGAGACCAAAGGCGACGACATTCCGGCGGCGGTGCGGATGCGCTGCTACCGGGTTCTGCTGGAGAACTACTATCCTCAGGAACGCACCCTGTTGGCGGTGAACCCGGCCTCGATGCGCTATGCGGGGCCGCGGGAGGCGGTGTTTCATGCTCTGCTGCGCAAAAACTATGGCTGTACCCATTTTATTGTGGGACGCGACCATGCCGGGGTGGGCAACTACTACGGCACCTATGAGGCTCAAGAGATTTTCGATGCCTTCTCTCCTGCAGAGATAGGGATCGTGCCGCTAAAGTTCGAGCACTCGTTTTGGTGCAAGCGGTGTGGGAGCATGGCCTCCTCCAAGACCTGTCCACATCCCTCGGAGGCGCATGTGACGCTATCGGGGACGAAGGTGCGGGAGATGTTGCGTGCGGGTCAGCTACCTCCGGTGGAGTTTACGCGTCCGGAGGTGGCCCAAGTGTTGATCGAAGCGATGCGGGAGAGTTCTTAAGGGGGGGCGAGATGGACTTTCGTTATACGGTGGTAGGCCTGTTAATCGGTTTCATTGTGGGTTTAACGGGGACGGGGGCCGGTTCGATAACGACTCCGATGTTGATATTTTTGTTAGGTGTAGAGCCGAAGATAGCGATAGGGACGGATTTGGCGTATGCCACGCTTTCCCGTCTTGCCGGAGTGGGCGTGTTCTGGCGTAAGGGCCAGGTGAACCTGCATTTGGTGAAGCGGTTGGCGGTGGGCAGCGTTCCTGGCGCCTTAGTGGGGATATGGGGTTTGTGGGCTTTGCATCATTATCGATTGGTAAGTGCCGAAGCGGTACGCCATCTCACGCTGCATCTGTTGGGAGCAACGCTTTTACTTTCCTCAGGATTGATCGCCCTGAAGGCCCATCCACGTTTTGCGGAGTGGCGTTTGCCCTTAGCGTTGGGTAAGCCGCGTCGGACGGCGTGGATAGCCATACCGGTGGGTTTTGTGTTTGGGATGATGGTGGGCGTGACCTCGGTAGGGGGCGGAGCGCTGTTCGGGCCGGTGCTGTTGTTGGTGTTTGGGCTAGGTGCCACCACTACCATCGGGACGGAGACGGCCCATGCGGTGCTGCTGACCGGGGTGGCGGCTTTAAGCAACGTGGTATTGAAGGGGATAGACTATGCGATGCTGGGCAGTCTTCTGCTAGGGTCTATTCCTGGGGAGTTGCTAGGGAGCTATCTGTGTGTGAAGACGGCGGAGCGCCCGATGCGTCTGGTGCTGGCGGTTGTGCTGTTATTAAGTGGCCTGAAGGCCGTAGTGGCCTAAGGTTTCCGGTGAAAGTAGAAACAACAAGCAAAGAAGGAGAAGAAAGGACAGAACATGGGAACACATCAAGGGTTTATCTTGTGGTTTACGGGGCTATCGGGTGCGGGCAAGTCCACCCTGGCCAACGCCTTGTTGGCGGAGTTTCGCATTCGGGGCTACAAGGTGGAGTTGTTAGATGGGGACGAGGTACGTACGCATCTATCGAAGGGTTTAGGTTTTAGCAAAGAGGATAGGGACACCAACATCCGTCGGATAGGTTGGGTAGCTCGGGTATTGGCACGCAACGGGGTGATAGCGATAACGGCGGCGATCTCTCCGTATCGGGAGATACGGGAGGAGATACGTCGTTTAACGGAGGAGGAGGGCCGGGCTGCCTTTGTGGAGGTGTATGTGGAGGCTCCGTTAGAGGTGTTGATAGAGCGGGATGTGAAGGGTTTGTACAAGAAGGCGTTGGCCGGGGAGATAGCCAACTTCACGGGGGTATCGGACCCTTATGAGCCACCGGAGCATCCGGAGGTGGTGGTTCACACGGCGGTGGAGAGTGTAGAGCAGTCGGCTCAGCGGTTGTTAGCGTATTTAACGGAGCGAGGTTTAATTTGTGAGTGAGGGTTAGCGAGGGGCATGCACCTCCAGTCCCACCCCTCCTCCTGTAGGAGGAGGGGAGCCAGAAAGCTCATTGGCGGTTTTCTGTGAGAACCTTCCCTTCGGAAACTCAACACAACCGCCTCCTTTCTTCAACAAGTCAGACCCAATAAACGCCTCAGCGGCCAGAACCGTTTCTTTCAAAGCCAATCTCTCTGGCCGCTGCGTTGCTGTCCGCGAGGACGAAAGGATGGGATAGGGGGCGAACAAAGTCGGCTTGCTCCAAGAATTGGCTCTAGAACCGTGAGATCGGCAGTCTCTACAGCCTTACCCCTATCTCCTCAGAGCGGGTGGGGATTAAAATCCCAGATTTCTCGCCTTCGGCTCGAAATGACAGTGATATCGCCAGATCTTCAAGGCCCACTCCTCAAGGGTTACCCCTACAGGCGGTTTCCTCTGATAACCTCCTCCTTGAAAAACTCAACACAACCGCCCCCTTTCTCCCTAACAGGGGGAAAGGATGGGATAGGGGGCGAACAAGATAAGCTCATTCTGCTAACTTGCTCTAGAACCGTAAGATTGGCAGTCTCTACAGCCCTACCCCTATCCTCACAGAACTGGTGGGGATTGAAACTTAAGATTTCTCGCCTTCGGCTCGAAATGACAGTTGTTCATCTCGTCTTCGGCCCGAAATGACAGTTGTTCATCTCTACAGCCCCACTCCTTCCCCACAGGAGAGGGGCACCTAGCGGTGAGCCACTCAAGGCCGACGTCTTCTCCTTCAGCGGCCTGATTCACTCCCTTAATCGCCCATCTCTCAGGCCGCTGCTGTGCCGTCTGCTAAGACCGCTGCGTTGCTGTCCGCGAGGACGCAAGGACGGGATAGGGGGTGAACAGGATAAGCTTGCTTTAGGAATTGGCTCTAGAACCGTGAAGCCGGTAGTCTCTACAGCCCTACCCCTATCCTCACAGAACTGGTGGGGATTGAAACTTAAGATTTCTCGCCTTCGGCTCGAAATGACAGTTGTTTATCTCGTCTTCGGCCCGAAATGACAGTCATATCGCCGGCTCTTCAAGTCCTAGCCGCACTCCACCCCCTCTCCCTGCAGAGGGAGGGGGTGAGCAAGATAGGCTTGCTGTACGAACTGGCTTTAGAACCGGCGATTGAACTGTCCTCAAGCCGATTTCTACCTACGGCGAGGCATCGAAAGCACCACGGAAGAGCGTAATCTTGGCGTTACCGTTGGAACCTATCGAAACGGCTGCCACATCAAAACGGCAGGCAGGCTCTGCCTCCCCCATTGCATGTTCGGCCAACCACTGGTAAGCAGTTGCCAGCAGACGAGCCTGTTTTGTTCCGCTAACGCTTTCGGCGGGCGTGCCATATCGCCGGCTCCGGCGGGCGCGAACCTCCACAAAAACCACAACCGGTCCGTCTTTGGTTGGTTCTAAAGCAACGATATCCAGCTCGCCGAACGGGCTTCGATAGTTGACATCCAGGATTTGCCAACCCTGCTGCTCCAAATAGAGGCGCACCACCTGCTCCCATCCTGCTCCCAAAGCGCGTCTAGGCACGCTCATAGATCAACTCCCGCCCTTGCAGGGCCTCCACAACGGGGCGAAAACTGCGTCTGTGCAGCGCACAAGGCCCAAGAGTCTGCAATGCCCTTATGTGCTCGCGTGTAGCATAGCCTTTGTGTTGAGCAAACCCGTAACCGGGGAAAAGGGCATCTAGAGAGCACATCAGACGATCGCGCGTTACCTTAGCCACAATCGAGGCCGCCGCAATGGAGGCCGAACGGGCATCGCCTCTCACCAAAGCCTTTTGCGCAATGGGGAAGGGCTGAACCGGCAGCCCGTCAATGAGCGCTAGGTCGGGAAAGAGGCCTTTGGGTAAAGCGGCTAGGGCAGAGCGCATAGCCTCGTGCGTTGCCTTTAAAATATTGATGGCATCAATGCGTTCGGCTTCGACCACGCCCACACCCCATCCTCGCGCACCGCGTGTGATCGCCTCATAGAGTTTCTCCCGCTCGGACGGAGTTAACTGTTTGGAATCGTTTAGGCCTTCAGGAAGCCATTCAAAGGGAAGCAGCACACAGGCGGCAACCACCGGACCGGCGAGACATCCACGGCCGGCCTCATCAATCCCAACAATGCAAGTATAGCCCTCTTTGGCGGCGGCTCGCTCTTCCGCCCACCAATCCATCGCCGATGCTCCTTAACTTCACTTCAATGGATGAAGCCGATGCGGTTCAGAGGCCAGAAGATGAAGAAAGCTTTACCGATAATACGGTTGCGCGTCACCACGCCCCAATAGCGGCTATCGAAGCTATAGTTACGATTGTCCCCCATTACCCAATACTGTCCTGGCCCCAAATGCACGGGGGTTTCATAGCCATATTTGAAATTGGGATTGAGCGATGGGTCCATGGGGTCTTTGATGCTGTAGGGCAGTTTCAGGTTGTGATATTCGTTCAATTGAACCCCGTTGCGGAAAACGTAATCGTAAGAGCCCACCTGTTTGATCTGAATGGTGTCGCCCGGAATACCGATGACCCGTTTAATGAGGATATTCTCTTTGAGAGGCTTACCGAGCGCGATGTCATCCGAATCGGCGGCTTTAGGAGCACGAAACACGATCACATCGCCACGTTTCGGGTTGGTAAAGCGATAGATGAGCTTGTTCACGAAAATACGGTCGTGCACGGCATGGGCGTAGGTTTGGCCGGTAGTTGGGTCGTAGGTATCGTGCCCCATGAGGGTGTTCTCCATCGACTCGGTGGGGATGTAGAACGCCTGAATGAAGAAGGGGCGAATGATAAAGAAAACGAGCACGCCGGCCACAAGGAAGGATTCGCATATCTCGGCGATGAAGGCCCAGAACGAGCCGGCATCCTCCACCGCCCTATGCGCCTCAATGGCGGCCTTATAGCGCTGTAGTGCAAAGACACGTACAATCGTGAGAATGAGGGCGGCAAAAGCGACCTGCGCCGTAGAGAGATAGGCGAAGAACTCTAAGGCGCCCGTTTCGTGCGGAGTGGGAGTCATCGCCTATCTCTAACGCTTCGCGTCACGGTCTTCTTTAATTCGAGCCTGTTTACCGATCTTTGTCCTCAGGTAGTACAGCTTTGCGCGACGCACCTTTCCATAGCGCACCACCTCGATCTTTTCAATGCGTGGGGAGTAGAGCAGGAAGGTGCGTTCCACGCCCACCCCATGGGAGATTTTACGAACGGTGAAGCTCTTGCGCACACCTCCGTTATTCATGGCAATAACCACGCCCTCGAACACCTGAATTCGCTCTCTATCGCCCTCCACCACTTTTGCGTGCACGCGCACGGTATCGCCTGGGCGAAAGCCGGGGATGGGAGCGCGGTCTTCTACGGAGACGCGTTCGAACTCGGCACGCTTCTTCTCTTTCGCATCCTGCTCGCGCCGTCGGTTTTCCGTTTCGGCCCATATTTGGCGCGCCCGCTCGATCTCTTCTTTCTCTATCTCACGAATGATCTCTGGTCCTAGTGCCATCGGTATCTTTTCCTCTCTCTTGTTGCGACGCCGTCTCCTCCAAGCTTTCGGAGGTCACCGGCAGATGTTTTCGTGATTTTGGAGGAACCGTAATTTCCTCATCTAAAAGCTTCAGGTCGTCCGCACTCAGTGTAAGGCGGTTAAACAGGTCTGGTCGCAGATCGCGCGTCAGCCGAAGGCTTTGCTGTCGCCGCCATCGAGCGATCTGGGCATGATGGCCGCACAACAAAATGTCGGGCACGCGCCAGCCGCGAAACTCCACAGGGCGCGTATAGTGCGGATATTCCAGAATCGGCTCAGCAAAACTATCCTTTTCCGGCGCCTCTTGGTCACCAAGCACCCCCTCTTGCAGGCGTGTAATGGCATCCGCGATCACCAAAGCGGGCAGCTCGCCCCCCGTCAGCACATAGTCGCCGATGGAGACCACATCGGTAACGAGGTGCTGGCGCACACGGTCATCCACTCCTTCGTAGTGCCCGCAGAGCAGAACAAGATGGCTCTCTTTGGCCCACTCTCTGGCCAGCTCCTGCGTAAACTGGCGCCCCCGCGGATCGGTGAGGATGACTCTCGGTTTTTGTGCCCCACAGGCCTCTGCCGTCAGCGCGTCTAGAGCACGAGCGATTGGCTCGATCTTCATCACCATCCCCCCGCCGCCCCCGTAAGGTACATCGTCGGTGGTACGGTGCTTATCGGTAGCATAATCGCGCAGATTCACCACGCGAAACGTCACAAGCCCCTTCTCTCTGGCCCGTCGGAGGATGCTCGTATTGAGCACGGCCTCCACCATTTCAGGAAAGAGGGTGACAATGTCTATACGCATTTTTTTGCGGGCGATGTTGCCCGCCTACACTTCCTGTTCGTCGGGCGAGAGCAGGCCAGGCAGCAGTTGCACCTCGATTCGCTTCGCTTGCGGGTCTATGGCGCGCACGATCTCACGGACGGCCGGCAGAAGCACCTCGTTCTTTCCGCCACGGCTCACCACGTAGATGTCGTGTGCCGGGTAGCGAAGCACCTCCTTCAAGCGCCCGATGAAGGCGCCCTCTTGGGTCACCACTTCAAAGCCGATAAGCTCATGAATGTAGAACTCATTTGGCGGCAGCGGCACAGCCTCTTCGGGGCGAATACGCAGCACGGCGCCCCGCAGCGCTTCTGCCATTTCGACGGTGGCCACATTCCGAAAACGCAGCAGAATCTGCCCTTTATGCAGCCCATGGAGACGCACATCCTCGATCTCCATAAGCCGCATGGCACCGGACGGCAAACGCACACAGACCTGTTTGAGAGAGTAGAACCTTTCGGGAAAATCGGTTTCAAGGCGCACTTTCACCTCTCCACGAATGCCGAACGGCGCCACGACCTCCCCGATAACGAGGGTCCACTCCTCAAGCGACATAGCTCGATAGCGATGTTTTGGCCCGATTAAGAAGCATCAGAGATAACTTCCACCTGCACGCGGCGTTCGCCTCTCGCGGCCGCTCGCGCCACGGTGCGCAGGGCATTCACCACGCGCCCTTGTTTTCCTATGATACGCCCAAGGTCTCCGGGAGCCACGCGCACCTCGTAGATGGTGATATCCGGTCGCTCCACTTCCGTAATGGTAACGCTCTCCGGATCATCCACCAATGACTTGATGAGATATTCGAGCAAACCCGATATGGATTTCGACTCGGCAGCAATACTAGACACCTGCTTCCACCTTCTTCTTGCTTTGTGCTTTTTGTTGCTGGAACCTCTCCAGCACCCCAGTTTTCTTTAAGAGGGCTCG
>NZ_DATGKU010000178.1:0-36155 GCF_035294505.1 Chthonomonas sp.
GGACTATTTGATGAACGCTAGAGACAGTCGCATTCAACGCATTGTGGTAGCCTCCTCACGCGCGGTCTATGGAGAGGGAAAGTATTTCTGTGAAACTCACGGTGTCGTTTATCCGAAAGAGCGCCTCGTCGAAGACATGGATGCAGGGAACTTTGAGCCGCGTTGCCCACGTTGCCCCTCATTCTGTCGTCCCCTACCTACCGATGAGGGTGCCCCTTATCAACCGACTTCCTTCTACGGCTTAACCAAACAGATACAGGAACAGATGATCTTACTTTTTGCAAAAGCACGAGGTATCGCAGCCTATGCCTTGCGCTTTCAGAATGTCTACGGCCCTGGACAATCGCTTAGCAACCCCTATACCGGGGTACTCGCCGTATTTGCAGGGCAGGCACGGCGGGGAAAACCGATCTACGTGTTTGAGGATGGAGAAGAAAGCCGTGACTTTGTATACGTTCAGGATGTCGTTGAGGCCACTGTAAAAGCACTAAAAACTCCCCAAGAGGGGGTCTATACGGTGAATATCGGCAGTGGCCAACCAACCACCTTGCGCGAGGTGGCGGAACGCATCAATCACTTTTTCGGCAATCGGTCGCTCATCAAGATAACGGGTTCCTATCGTCTGGGAGACATCCGCCACAATATTGCAGACCTTAGAAGAGCCAAAGAGCTTCTCGATTACGAACCACGATGGGCGTTTCCCATGGGACTACAAAACTTTTTACGATGGGCTGAAACCCACCACGAAGAGGCACAAGGCTATGAGGAATCGCTCCAACAGATGCGTCAGCGCGGATTGATGCGAGGTTAGTATGAACCAACAGCCGGAAGCAACCGTCCAACAGATCAGAGAGCACCGATCGCCTCGCACCTTACCTGTTATAGGTATCGTGCTTGTAAACTACAACGGAGGCAGCTATTTACCTGCATGCCTGCAATCTCTCACAGCTGTCGTCTATCCCTCGGTAAAGATTGTGCTTGTTGATAATGCCTCTACCGATGGATCTGCCGACTGGGTTGCCGCAAACTATCCCGATATTCATCTCATACGCCTCCCTGAAAACACCGGCATCACCGGTGGGAACGAGGCCGGCATTATGTGGTGTCTTGAGCAGCAGTGCGATTATGTGCTATTACTAAATAACGACACAGAAGTAGATTCGCACTTTCTCACCCATCTTGTGGAGGCTGCGGAGCCGGATACCATTATAGTTCCGAAAATTCTCTATTATGATGACCCTAAACGCATCAACAACCATTTTGGCGACTTTGATTATTGGCGAGGCGTGCACCGCGACTTCTTTTACAACCGTCTAGACAATGAGCGTACATCGCAGATCGTCTACGGAAAGATGACAAGCACCTGCGCCGCTCTCTTTCCGAGGGCCCTTTTAGAACGGGTCGGTACATACGATGCAGCCTACTTTATCTATTGCGACGATACCGACCTAATTACCCGAGCTGTATCCTTAGGGGCCAAGGTGAAATTTGTGCCTCAAGCAGTTGTCTACCACAAGGAAAGCAGCACGAGCGGAGGCAAAATGTCCCCCCTTACCGTGTATTACTGCACACGCAACCGCCTCTATTTCATGCGCAAGCACCAGCATAATCCAGTAGCTCTTATTTTCTTTTTTATCTACTTCTTCATGACACGGCTCCTATGGGTAGCTTTGAGGCTTATCAAGGGCGAGAGAAGGCAGATACGTGCGATGATCAACGGAGTTGTGGACTTTCTTAGAGGGCGTATGGGGAAGGCTTTAGAGGAGCGTTACCGATGATACTGCTCTATATGCTCAATCTCCTCCTTTGGCTAGGGCTTCTGATTCTTCCTCCTCTCTACTTCACCTTCTATTTTCGCTTAAATCGCATTAATCTTCTAACAATCTATGCATTCTTCACAATTCCTCCACAAATTGTCACTACGCTTACCGGACCGCTCTTTCTACTGAGGGGGGGACTCTTCAATCCCTACTTTCAGTATGCTTTGATTGTCCAGAACGTGCACGATAGTCTTACGTTTGCAGCTCTCATCTTTTTTGTTCATATTTTCTCCCACCAACGGATGCGTGACTTTTTAGAAAGTTGGCTTCATTTGGAGAATCATCCTGCACGTCCAGGGCGAATGCGTCTTGCAGCAGATATCTTTTATGGACTATTTTTAGTGTGTTTTGTCCTGTTAGCGCGTCATGATTATGGCGTTATCCCATGGATTCTCAACCCTCGAATGGGTTACCAGTTCCACCGCACAGGAGCAGGTGAGTGGTACGCCTTGTGCATTACTTTTTTAGCCTTAGCTACTGTTTTAGGCACCATCTATACCTCATCTCTAACAGCTTTTTTTACACGGTTGCCACTCTATCTATTCGGCGTCTATTTACTAGGGTCTAAGGGCTATATTATTAGCTATACTGCCTACTTGCTCTCTGTTTTGGCGATACGCCGATTTCGGTATTTAGGGGTGACATTTGTTCTATTGACATCGGTCTCGCTGCTGTTATTTGTTTATAACTTTACAAGTTCCATGCATGGCCTCAATCTTATGAAGATCGCCACCTATTCAGACTATTTTGTCAATGATGCCATGTACTATCAACGCTATCTCAACGGTCAAATTCCGCTCTATCACGGCGAAATCTTCTTTTCAAGCTTTTGGCGCATCGTTCCGCGGGCTCTGTATCCGAATAAACCCTATTCCTATGGAATCATTCTGATCGACGATATTTTCTACCCTGGCGAGGCGCAAAAAGGGTTCACTCCAGCCTTCGCCAGTGTGCCCTACTTTGCTGATTTTGGATGGATCGGCGTAGTCCTTTCAGGGCTTTTAAACCCGGCGACAGTGCTCATAGCGTTCCTGTATACCATCGTATTCCCGCGCATCAATACACTTAACCTACGCCAAGGTTACCAACATCCGCGCGTGCTGCTCTATGCCCTGCTCATCGTGGCGGCCCCTGCTTTTCTCGCCTTTTTCGATTTTCCCTTAGATGCGCTCTTCTTTGGCTTTATTGTGCTGGTCATTGAAATCATTTGCAAACTGAAAATTCTCTATGCGCACCACAGCCAACAGATACGGACGTCGAATTTGCGCACGACCTCAACGTGACGGAGAACCCTAAGGTGTCTACACATCCAAACAAACAATTAGGTATCTGCATTCCCGCCTATCACCGTCCTGATCAGTTAGAGCGCTGTTTGCTCTCTGTAATCGCAGCAGCCAAAGAGTTTTCTGTGCCCACCTTCGTTACAGATGATGCCGAAGACTTCGCCAATCGATCGGTTATAGAGAAGATAAAAAGGCACTACCCATTTCTTGTTTATTACAAAAATCCTCGCCGGCTAGGCTTAGAACACAACATTCTCAATGCTGCAACAAAATGCACCGCCGAATATTGCTGGCTCCTCGGTGAGGATGATCGAATGGAGCCAGAAGCTATTGCTACTGTGCTCCGTGCACTTCAAGAGGCCACCGAGCCGCCTCTGTTTTTGTTTGTCAACTATCGCTATGTTGATGCAAATATCTCACGAGTGTTGCGCGAAAGAGTCCTCCCAGTATGTAAAGACACATGTATAAGTTCTGATATATTTCTTCAGCGCTACAGTTGGGCAATGGGCTTTCTTGGGAGCTGTATTTTCCAACGCCAGCTTTTGACACAGGCGGATGCTAATGCCTATCTAGGTACACATTTTGTGCATGTGGGCTTCATTATGGAATCTATTGCAGGTAAAGCCGTCATTGTCATTGCAGAACCGCTAGTGCGTAATCGTGTAGGAGGCGCAGAGGTCTTTTCATGGAGCGAACATTGCTGGGATGTCTTTCACGGATGGGATGTCATGATAGATAGACTGGCTGCTCACTACCCGCCGGAGGTCTGTAACGAGGCGAAAAACGCTTTTCATCGTGCCATGGGCATAGGAACACTCCGCTTTCTATGCGCTCGACGGGCAGATGGACTTTATCACATTTCTTACCTCCGCCACTCTTCCCTCTTGCGCTCTCAGTGGCGCGGCAGCAAACGCTTGGGAGCTTTCCTTATCGCCCTTACCCCTCCTTTTGTTTTTAAATTGGCAAAGGGCTTCGTGGAACTTCAGCGGAAGTTTAGATGTCGTTCCATTGAGGATGTACCTCGCTTTCCAGAGAAAGACCCAGGCCGCGATCCTGCTTTTAACGAAATCGCACACAAAGAGGTGTAAAGATGCGTATCGGGCTTAATTTGCTCTATCTTATCCCTAACCATGTGGGCGGCACCCAAACTTACGCTGAAGACCTCATTCACGGTCTCTCCACTATTGACTCGGAGAATGAGTATGTGCTCTTCGTCAGTAAAGAGGCTCAAGCAGCGCCCTATACGCCAACACCGAATTTCCGCATGGTGGTCTGCCCCATCTGGGCTCAAAATCGAAAAGCACGTTACCTCTATGAGCAAATCCATTTCCCTAGACTTGTTAAGCAAGAGCAGATTTCCTTGCTTCATTCTTGCGGATATGTAGGCCCGCTCTTCACGCCATGTCCTCATATCGTAACAATTCACGATCTGAACTATCTTGCGTTTGGCGAACAGATGGAGCCACTGCGACGGCGCGCACTTGCCCTCCTTGTCCCACGTGTCGCGCGCCGTGCTACCAAAGTGCATGCTATCTCCGAATTTACAAAACAAGAGATCATAACTCATTTGAGAGTAGACAGTAGCAAAATATGCGTTATTCACCGCTCTTCACGTCCCAAACCTTCATGCTCCCCCGACAAGGTGCGCGAGGTGCTGTGTCATCTCCACATCCAGCAGCCTTATCTTCTCGCTTTTAGCAGCCTTAGCCCGCACAAAAACATTCCTTTTTTGGTGGAAGGTTTCGCAAAGCTTACCGAAACCTATCCTCATCAGTTGGTGCTTATAGGACATACTCCCCCAAATTCAGTGGTCGAACAAACGATCACTAAACTCGGATTGGGCGATCGGGTCATCTGTACCGGTTATGTGGATGAGCTAACCGTCGCCGCCCTCCTTCAGGCTGCACACGTGCTTGTTTTTCCTTCTCACTACGAGGGATTCGGGCTTCCCGCCCTCGAAGCACAGTGGGCCGGCGTGCCATTGGTCTGCTCCCACGCCGGTTCGCTTCCGGAAATCGCCGGCGAAGGCGCCATATATTTTGACCCCTGTTCTTACGACTCCCTCCTATCCGCCTTGCGTCAGGTGCTGAACAGTGAAACGCTCCAAGCCCAACTACGCCAAAAAGGGTATGCTAATGTCACCCGTTTCACTTGGGAGAAAGAGGCACAGAAGACCTTGAACCTCTATCAGACGATCTTACAAAGTAGCAAGGCTAACATGAGATAAGCTATGCGCATCCTTTTGCTCTCAACCTACTTCCGACCCGAAAGCGCCACCAATGCCATTCTTATGACGCTGCTGGGAGAGGAGCTGACACGTCAAGGCCATGAGGTGGTCGTAATTACCGGTATGCCCCATTACGACCAAAACCGCATCTGGCCAGCCTATCGAGGCAAACTGTGGGCACGAGAGCAGATAGGCTCCATGCGAGTACATCGCGTCTATCTCTATGTTCCTTCGAAAAAGACCCGTTTTTGGGGCCGCCTGCTGAACTACCTCTCTTTTAACCTCACCTCCGGCGTCGCGGGGCTGCTCATCGGGCGTTTCGATCTCATCCTTGCCCCCTCTCCTCCGCTCACCAACGGTATCACCGCATGGGCATTGAGCCGCATTAAGGGCGTACCGTTTATCTATAACGTTCAAGACATCTATCCCGACGTGGCGGTTCGCCTTGGCGTGTTGAAAAACAGAATGGTCATCCGTTTTTTTGAATGGATGGAACGCTTTGTCTACCAAAAAGCGGCTGCCGTCAGCGTTATTTCAGACTGTTTTAAGGCCAATCTGCTGCGCAAAGGGGTTCCCGAACAGAAAGTCGAGGTCATTCCTAACTTCATTGATGAGAGTTTTGTGCGTCCTCTGCCACGCCATAACGCTTTTCGTAAAGAGCACGGTTTGGAGGATAAGTTCGTGGCGCTTTTTGCCGGCAATGTCGGGCTTTCGCAGGGCTTAGAGACTTTGCTTGAGGCCGCACTCTGCCTTCAACACCTACCCGATCTCCGCATCCTGATTGTAGGAGATGGGGCCTCTAAAGAGGCGTTGGTAAACCGCGCCAAAACTATGGGGCTTCATAACGTGATATTTCTGCCCCTACAACCGTATGAACGTGTACCAGAACTCTACTCCGCTGCCGATGTAGGGCTGATCCCATTACGCAAAGGACTTACGGAGGATTCGGTTCCCAGCAAACTTTTTACCATCATGGGGGTTGGGCGACCCGTTATCGCCGGTGTTGACCCAGAAAGCGACACGCATCGCGTGATACAGAAGGCAGGCTGTGGGCTGTGCATCCCCCCAGAAGACGCCAAAGCGCTCACTTCTGCCTTGCAAGCGCTTTATGAAGATCGCTCTCTGGCCGACGAAATGGGGCGTGCCGGCAGAGACTACGTGGTGCAGCATTTCACCTGCCATGAGGTCGCCCGACGCTATGGGGCGCTTTTTGAAAGAGTGCAGTCCCAACGATCCGCCCTCTGAGAACTTCTATTCAAATGCCGGAGTATAATAAAAATATCCTAAAACAATGGAGCTACTTCTGCAGTCTAATCTCTTCGGAAGGGCAAAACAGATGCGGTCGCGCCCTTTGCCAAGGGTGTGAAGGGAGGCACGAGTGAAAAAGCTTTTGCGTCGTATCGGTGCGATTACGGGCTTAGCCGTGGTAACGGCAGGCGCTTTTTGGGTTGGGCGCCAAATGGCCTCGCATGCAGACACCTCTTTGTGGAACCTGCGACGGCTTATTGCGACAGACCGACGGCATCTTGCCGGCATCGAGCTTGCAGACGGGCGCTTCGCCTTACAAGATGTGAACGTTCCCCCCGCCGAGGTTTTTGAAAGTGTGCTCGAGCATGTGCGGCATGATTATGTGCGCAGCTATGGCACGGAGACCTCTTTGGGCGACGGTGCGCTCTCCGGCATGTTCGCCTCCCTCAACGATCCCAAAACGGACTTCCTAAAACCCTCTTTGGGGCAAGCACATACCGATGCCCTGCAGGGCCGGTTTTACGGCATTGGAGCGGTGCTGAACATCCTGCAAACCAAACAGAAGGATGTAGACTATCGCTACCTCACCGTCACCGATGTGATGCCTAATAGTCCCGCGCAAAAGGCCGGTTTGCAAGATGGCGACCGCATTACCCACATTGATGGGCACTGGATCATTGCCTACTCTATCCTCGCCGATGTGAACCGCATTCAAGATGAGACCGGCAAAAACGATGCCGCCAAACAGAAAGAGCTTGAGGATGTCGCCAATAAATTCAAAGATGGCTACTCCCTCTCTAAAGCAATGGAACTCCTAACTACCGGTACCGGCCAAACGCACCAGCTGACCATCGTGCGGCCTGGCGAGGCCACCCCCCTTACCAAAACCGTTACCACCGCACTGACCGTGGTGCCCCTCGTTTCCTACCGCTCTCTTGGGGATGGAATAGGCTATCTGCGCATCCAGCTCTTCAACAAAGAGAGTGAAAAGGCCTTCCAACAGGCACTGGCAAGCGCCGGCAACCTCAAGAGATTGATCGTTGACCTGCGTCAGAACCCAGGGGGAGTGGAGGCTATAAACGCCCCCGATCTTGACGGATGGCACGCAGCACAGACTCTCATTGGGGAACTGACCGGCGGCGGCAAAGCCGGGATTATAGAAAAACACCCCAACGACCGCTCGCCGGTGATGATAACGGCTTCCCAAAAGCTCCCCATCCAAAAGATTACCGTGCTTGTAGATGCCGGCACGGCCAATATCGCCGAGTTCGTGGCGGCAGCACTGCATGACCTCGCCCACGCTCAGATCGTGGGCGCCCACACCGATGGAGACGACGTGCTGCAGCTCTATGCCCCGCTTCCCGATGGGGCTGCCATGGAGATCGCCTCGGCGCACCTTTTAACGGCAACCGGTGTTGACCTAGGCCGTGGTCTAACTCCAGATATCTCTCTGACACCCAACCAAGTGGATACCGATGCGGCCATCCAACGTGCAGAATAGGCCGAAAGTAAAAGAGGTCGTGAAGGAAAAAACTTATGAAACGTGAGATCGTGGGTCCTCTGATCGTTAGTGTGGTTTTCCTGGCATTGTTGGCCGGTTTTGCCAGCAAAAGCCTTTCGCAGTCTGCCCTCCAGCCGGGGTTTCATCCGGTTCGCTTTCTTCAGAGCGATGATGTCACGCAAAACCCACAGAACGCAAAAAACTCGGCCGATGCTGAGGCCATGTATGCCGAAGGGCTATCGCTACTGCGCAAATATTACTACGGCAGCATAGGCGAAAACAAAACCCGCCAACTCACCTACGATGCTATCCGCGGTATGTTGCTGACGCTTCACGACCCCTTCACCAGCTTTCTCGATCCAGACGAATGGCTGCAGTTCCAAGAGACAACCACCCGAGGCGATTTTGAGGGCATCGGCACCATGCTCCGAGCCGACCCACCGCGCATCATTGTAGATGAGGTGATCGAAGGCGGCCCGGCCGAACACGTTGGCATGAAGGCAGGCGATGTCATCACCCGCGTTAACAACACCTCTGTGGTCGGCATGGACATCAACGACGTGGTAAAGCTGATCAAAGGGCCGGCCGGCACGAAAGTGCGCATCACGGTGGCGCGTGGAAATAAAACCATCGAATTTACCATCACCCGTGCGCGCGTAGAACCGCCCGTCGTTAAGTATTGGATGGAAGATCCAAAATACAAAATCGGCCACATCTATCTCTCCGAGTTCAATGAAAAGAGCCTGGAACAGCTTAACAAAGCCTTTTCGGCCCTCCAAGCGCAGGGCATGCGCGCCCTTGTTTTCGACCTGCGCTCCGACCCCGGTGGGTTGCTGGAAAAAGCCGTGGAGATCGCCTCTATCTTCATTCCGAAAAACAGCGTGCCCGCCCTCCACAACAACGTGGTGATCATCCATGAAGGGGACGGTCAGGAGCAGGGCCGCAAACTCGAAAACGTGGATACCCCCTACAAACATCGCGTGCCGCTCGTCGTTTTAGTGAACGATTCCAGCGCCTCCGCTTCCGAAATCGTCACCGGCGCCATTAAGGATTACGGAGCAGGAACTATCATCGGGCAGCGTACCTATGGGAAAGGCTGCGTGCAAACGCTTTTCCAACTCGATGACGGCTCCTGTCTCAGGCTTACCACCGCACTCTACTACCCCCCGAAGCATTACGACATTAACTATCAGCAGGACGAAAACCACAACCGTATTCCCGGTACCGGCGGCATCCTGCCCGACATCGAGGTGCTGCCGGAGCCGAACTGGCAAGGCCTTAACGATAAAGCCCATGACAAGCAGTTGCAGGCTGCCCTTACCTTCTTGCGCGACCGTCTTAACGGCATGAGCGTCGCACAGGCCACGGCGGCGGTAAAAGAGGCTTTCAGCCCGAAAACCACAGCGGAGGCGGCCAAATCGGCGACAACATCCTCGACCACAGGAGGGAAATAGAAAATGTGGAAGCCAATTAACCGTCCGTACCAGGTTGTCGGAGCCGTTTGCGCGGCAGCCGCCGCAATGGCGTTTGCGCTCGGCTCCTTAGCCCAACCGAAAGGCCCCTATAAACCCGGTGACGTTGTTCATTTTGCACTCCGCGATGCCACCGGAAAGTCCATAAGCCTTTCTCAGTTCAAAAACAAGATCATCGTCCTCGATTTTTACGGCTACTATTGAGGAACCTGCAATGAGGAGGCTCCTCATGTAGAAAAAGAGATTTGGCAGGCTTTCAAAAAGAGAGGTGTGCAGGTGTTCGGCATCGCCGTACCCGAAGGGGCTAACCCAACACGGGAGCAGCTGCTAAGCTTTAAGAAACGTCATGGACTCACCTATCCTCTCTTGGCCGATGATGATGGCAAAGTCGCAACAAGCTTCGGTGTACAGGGAATACCGGATATCCGCATTCTCGATAGGGAACATCGTTATGTTGGACAAGCGCAGGATGTGTCACAAGCCGTCCAAATGGTTCAGCAACTATTAACCCAAAAGGCCTCTACGAACAAACCCCAAAAATCTCGCACCTCCCCACACTAAGCAGATTCGGTATAAAACGTAGCGCTTGCCTCGAATAGATAGCCGCCTCCTCGCAAACCACGTGGAGGCGTTTTTGTTTGTTCCTCTCTATCAATCCAACTTTAAATTGCGATGCTATTAATTTTATGTGAAATATTTCACACTCATTTTGTGACAAAGTTCACACTTTGAATTGAAACACATGTGTTATCATGGTCGTATAGGTCTTTAAAAGACCCTGTGCAAGATATACATGCTAGGAGAGCGCTCCGGGCTAAGCCCTTCATAATCAAAGCGCCATTCGGAGGACATGCACACATGAAGAGTTTCTCTGTCGCGGCCTTGGCCGTATCTGTGCTGCTTTTGACGGCCACCTCGGTGGCTCTAGCTAAGCCTGTCTCCCTTCACAAAAACGGAGACTTCGAGACCGGCAAATTCACCGGCTGGAACATTGCCATCCAACCCAACCCGAACGCTACCTGCCACCAAAACAACTTCTACATCAGCACCCCTGAGGCCAATACCTCCGTCAACGCTTTCGCCACCGCCGCAACCCCAACGGAGGCCTCTTCTACACCATCTTCGACGACGCCTTCCCCAGCGCCGACGTGCAGTACGCTCGAGTAGACCTCCTGTTGAGTGGAGGCGCCTACCCGTTGTGTTGCGTTTGGGGAGGCGAACAACCAGAGTCCCATCAACATGGGGGTAGACAACGTGGAGGTGATGACCAATGTAGCCACACCGGGCGGGCAGTAGCCCGCCGGCGATAATATTAGGCAGGCTTTATGCACCAGACCGTAGGCGTCGCCACCAAAACGGGAAGTGGGTTTTCGCCGATGGTTTTGTGACAGCTTCAACTTACAGATGACATCAACAACCCATAAAAATAACTCTAAGGAGGCATGTGAAAAATGAACATGGAGAAACTAACAGAGCAGGTAGTTGCACTACAGGCTCGACTGGAGGCTCTTGAGCAAGAGCACCGCACCACCAAGTTACGGTTGGCCGACTCGGAGGCGCATCTGGCAGATACCGAATTTCTGCTGAAGAGCTCCCAACAGAAGGTCGCAACAGCTCTACGACGGATGAAGGTACAGGCGGGGCTAGGATTGTGTGCCCTCATAGGGGCTTTGTGGTTCACCCCCCTGCCTCAGGTGATGGCCAAAGGCTACGATACCCTGGCCCAACTTACCCAAGACGTGCAGACGCTGAAGACCAAGACGCAGTACATCACTGCCGATAACAACGGCATGATCATCCAAGACCCTGCCGGAGCCAAAGTAGACATCCACGGATTAGATGTAAAAGTCATCCATGCCAATCTGTGGGTACAAAACGGACTGGGAGCAACCAACGGCAACCCCAACGATCCCTACGGTATCAACGACTGGAAAGGAAATGGGTTGGGCAACCTGATCATCGGATACGATGAACCCCCTCCGCCGCCAGCGGTTATCCAAAGGCTAGTTCCTAAGGGCAAGGATGCGCCAAAAACAAGCCCACCGGCCAATTCAGGCGGTAAGCCCAGTCCTCAGTTCAGAATACCATTCCCACCCCATCCAGGCCCAATCCCAATCCCTGTCAACGGTCCATCTCACAACCTAATCATGGGCGTGGGAAATACGCGCACCTCCTTTGCAGGGATTGTAGTGGGGATGGACAATCAGATCACTGCCCCATTTGCCACGATAACCGGAGGCAGTAATAACACAGCTTCTGGTGTATTCTCCTCGGTGAGTGGTGGCGATGGCAACCATGAAAGCGCCGCTGATGGTTGGGCAGCTGGATTTCCCGTAGTCCTCAATGGCAATCCCGACTACTACCACGTCCCATAAGCGCTCTATGGATGGGCGGTAGAGGAGACGGATACCCTCCTCTGCCTCCCATTTTCCCCTTCTTTGCTTTAAGGGAATGATCCTAAAAGGCGATAACAACGATGACAGACAAAATGCGGTGTCCACACTCTTAGGCCAGTGCATCTAACTGTTGGAGCTTGCCGATTTTAATGCGCCGGACTTGATCCATGGGGGTGGTGTTCTACCCTATTTCAAACCATTGTGGATGGGCTAAAGCCCTTCTCTACCAACTCTCACACGTAAGTTCATCTCATTCACTCTATCCACTTCGGTCGGGCTACTTTTACGGTTTCCGTCGAAAAATGCCCTTTCTCTAGAAGGAAACATGCTGTTTTAAGACGTATTAACAGAAAGAAGCGATGGTGCATCTTTAGAAAGGAGCGAGTAGGAGAACAGGATGACGGAGCGTGTAAAAGAGATTTTGAGCTGGTACGGCAGCGATAATCCCGGTACCCTTACCAACCTAGCGCGGTTACTGAACCACGGGCGTTTGGCGGGAACGGGACGCCTGGTGATTTTGCCGGTAGATCAGGGCTTTGAGCACGGGCCTGCACGCAGTTTCGGCCCGAACCCACCGGCCTATGACCCACGCTACCATTTTGAGCTGGCCATCGAGGCCGGCTGCAACGCCTACGCCGCCCCTCTAGGCTTCCTCGAGGCCGGCGCCCGCGAGTATGCCGGCGAGATTCCGCTTATCCTCAAACTCAACGACCACGATGTGCTCTATGACGAAGAGGACCCCAATCAGGCTCTCACGGCAAGCGTGGCCGATGCGCTGCGGCTTGGGTGCGTGGCCATTGGGTTCACCATCTACCCCGGTTCGGCTCATCGGCTCGAGATGTACAGCCAAATCCGCGCCTGTGCCGAGGAGGCCAAACGTCATGGGCTTGCCGTGGTTATCTGGTCTTATCCGCGCGGCTCCGGGCTGAGCCAGCAAGGCCAGACCGCCATAGATGTGGTGGGCTATGCCGCTCATATCGCCGCACAGCTGGGTGCGCATATTATTAAGGTGAAATTGCCGACCGCCTACATCGAGCAGGAGGCGGCCCGAAAGGTCTACGAGGCGCAAAAAATCCCCATCGAGACGCTGGCCGATAGGGTACGTCATGTGGTGGAGTGTGCCTTCAAGGGGCGACGCATCGTCATCTTTTCCGGCGGCGCTTTTGAAACGGAGGAAAAACTCCTGGAGGAGATACGTGCCATTCGAGACGGAGGCGGTTTCGGCTCCATCATCGGACGAAATAGCTTCCAACGCCCCAAACCGGAAGCTATTCGGCTGCTCCATAAAATTATGGACATCTATGCAAGCTAGAGAAAAAGAGATTTTTTGTAAAAAGTCGGCACATCAAGATAACTTCGAGGGGCCTGCGTCGTCTATCTATTTTGAAAGGTGCTTCGAACTGCAGGCACGCGGCCTGCGATCTCAAGTGTGCCTGAGATGTTGGGAGGATGAAAAGTGAAATCTGGGCTATCAGAACAAGAGCTGGCGCAAAAATGCCGAGAAGGCAACATGGAGGCCTTTGAAGAGCTTTATGCCCGTTGCTCGCGTGCCGTCTATCGCTACGCCTACCGCATGCTCAACGATGCCGATGAGGCCGACGACGTGATGCAGGAAACCTTCGTGCGCGCCTTTCGCATGTTGCCTAACTTTCGTGGGGAGTGCAATCTGTTGACCTGGCTCATCAAGATCGCCAGTAACCTTTGCCGCGACCGCTATAAAACACGAATGCGACGACGCGAGGTTCCCTTCGATGACCAGCTCGCCAACCGGCCCGATAACTCCCTGCGAGGCCGCGACCCGGCCGACATCGTTGTGCAACAAGACCTCCAAGAGCGTGTGCGCCGTGTTTTGGCCGCTTTGCCGGCAGCCCATCGAGAGGTGATCGTTTTGCGCGATTTTGAGGAGCTGAGCTATCAAGAGATAGCCCAAATTCTCGATTGCTCTATATCCAGCATTAAACTCCGACTGTTTCGCGCTCGACGTGCCTTTAGGGAGAGGCTCGAATCGCTTTTGAAAGCCTAATGGAGATGGGAGAGGACAAAACCATGCGAGATTTTGAAAATTTGACCTGTCGTTACGCCCAACTGCTGTTGTGGGACTACCTTACAGGGCGCTTGCCTGAAGAGCGCATGGAGGATGTTGAGCGCCATCTGGCCGTGTGTGAAAGTTGTCGAGCCGAGCTTGATAGCATGAAAGAGACGCGCCGATGGCTCCAAGTCGCCCGCTCCGCCGAAGTGCCCGAACCGCGCTCGGGTTGGTATACACTGCGCGCACGCCTCGTGCAAGAAGAGCTGGTTCCGGCAACCTCCAAAAGGCACACGATACCCGTGGTCTTGCTCGCCTTGCTGTTCCTTTTACCGGGGTTTTTGGCCGGACGCCTTCTCTCGCGTGAACAGACCCAAAAACCTCCGGCGTTCGTTGGTACCTCTGTTCCCTCGCCCAACCTCACTTCGGAGCCAAGTCTTACCGCATCTCCTCAATCCGACACCGTTGCCAGTAGCCTGCTCGGATTAGACAACGCGACCACTTCTGCCGATGAGGACGATATGGCCACAGCGCCCCCCATGAAGAAGCATCAGGGCGCAAAAACCTCTGAGGAACATCATCCGCAAAAGCATAGCAGCACACGCAGGGATGTGGCGACATCGAAGGTCTCTAAACACCATGCGTCTGTCGTTCCCACTTCCAACGCCCCGGTGGTGGCAAATAATAAGTCGGGAGCCTCTACGGCAGCATCGAACCAGGTGGCTAAGGCACCCTCTGCTTCTCAAAATACAACCGCAGAAGCTCAGTTTGTTCTCACGGGCTTGCAACCCGACTCGCCAGATCGTCAAACCATCTACTAAACCTTTGAAAGCAGGTGCTCTTGCAACCATGCGCCGAAAACGTCTTGTGTTTGTTGTCTTGCCTATTGTGTTGGGGCTGGGAGGGGTGTTGCTACTGGAGCGAAGTTTTGCATCGCCACAGTCCCCTCCTCCTCAACAAGAGGCCTCTACCGACACGCATCTCCTGCAAGAGCTTTCTGTTGAGCTTGCTCAGCTCATATCGAAAACCCGCGTTTGCGTGGTGACCATCCACGGTTGGGCACGACCTTTTGGCGGCCCAGACAAACCTCCCTTCCCGCCTGCACAAGGCTTTTCCCCTACACCGGGCACCTTTCTGTTCTTCTCCCCCGGCCCTCCACCCCTTCCAAAAGGGCGCGATTTTAAACCGTCTAAGCCTTCCGTACAGGTCTACACTTATGCAAGCGATATGCCTCCAATAAGGCTTACGGGCAGCGGGTTCTTTATTCAAAAAGACCTGGTGGTGACTACGGCCGAAGTGGTGGGGTGCATGGCTCACCCCATCGTCATCACGGATGCCGGGAAATGGGTGCCGGCTGTTGGTATGAATGTGGACTACAAAAACAACGTGGCCGTACTTCGCCTTCCTAAAGATACCGACGTTCCTACCTTGGACTGGGGCGAGGATAGCGCCGCCCCACCCGGCAGTTTGGTGCTTGTGTTCGGCAACCAAGCCGGCTTCTCGCAAGTGCCCACTCTCGGTATGGTGACGGCCCATAACCTGTGGGCACGCTCTCCCGATGGCCGTTTCCACTACAACAATCTCCTTCAACTGCAAGGGGTAATAGGGCCAGGCGCCAGTGGCGCCCCGGTGATTGACGCCCACGCACACGTGATAGGTATGGTGGTGGGGGCACTTAACGGGCCTCCAAACGATCTCTTCCGCCCATTTCCCGAACCCGGCTCACCCCCAGAAGGCCCTATGGACCCTATGCTGGGCAAAATTACCACCATCGGATTTGCGCTGCCGGCAGATACCTTAAAAGCCGAGGTGGTCAAACTCGCCGTGGATATGCGTTCGCTGCCCCCTCTCGGCTGGTTTGGTTTTATCCCCGGTAAGGCAGACGAGCACGGCATACAGATTGACACCGTGTTTGTGGGCAGCCCGGCCGACGCCGCAGGGCTGCGCCCCGGCGACTGGATTACCGCCATAGATGGGCGACCGTTACGAGGGCGTTTTGAAATCCCCGCCCTTAGTGAAACGCTGCCCGTAGGGCAAAAACTGCAGATACGAGCCGAACGAGACGGCAAACCTTTCCTCACTACGCTGATCGTTCAGGCACGGCCGGACGATAAGCAGCTTCAGCAGATGCAACGCTTAAGCCTACCGCATGACGATAGGCCCAACAGAGAGCATCGAAGCGAGCGACATAAACCCTAAAGGAGCTTTCTATGACGCGACAGGGCGAACCGAAAGGCGGAGTCTCACGCCGAACGTTATTGGGAGGAACCGGTGCGATGGTCGTTGGAATGGCAGCGAAGGGTGCCGGCGCTCAGGATGCACCCGGTCAAGGGCTTCATGACCCGAACTTGATCAAACAAGAGATCGAGGTAGACGATAAAGCACGCAACGTGCATTTTCGGGGTCTCCTCGTGCAACCTAAGGGGGAGCAACAACGCGGTAGCGTCATCGTTATCCACGAGATTTTTGGCTTGACCGACCACATTCGCGATGTGGCCTGTCGCATCGCCTCTGCCGGCTATAACGCCTTAGCGCCCGATCTGTTTACACGGGAAGGCCCTCCGCCCTCCGGCTCCGGAGGCTTCGGCGCGCTTTTGGAATTCGTCAACAAAATCCCCGATCAACAGATTTTAAATGACCTTAAAGGCGCCGCGCGCTATCTGCGTCAGCTGCCTACCTCTAACCAGAAAGTAGGGGTTGTTGGTTTTTGTTGGGGCGGGCGCTTTGCCATGCTGCTGGCAGCCGAAGACCCAACCTTGAACGCGGTTGTGGCCTACTATGGGCGCATCTCCGGCACCCCTACCCCTAACCAGCCCCAATACCCCATTGATGTGGTTCCGAAGATGCAGGTTCCTCTTATGGGCCACTTCGGTGAAGAAGACCAGGCGATTCCTCCTTCAGAGGTGAAAAAGCTCCAAGAGGCCTTGGCTGCCGCGCATAAAACGGCTGAAATCTATGAATATCCAGGGGCCGGCCATGCCTTCAATAACGATACCCGAGAAACCTATCGGCCGGAAGCCGCCAAATTAGCCTTTCAAAGAACATTAGACTGGTTCGCCAAGTACCTCAAGGGCTGATTTCGCAGCCCCATGCCCTCTTGACAAAGAGGGCATGAAAACTATATACTTGAAGATCGTCAACAGTTTCGCAGAGCCTTTCGGGGTGTGGCTCAGTTTGGTAGAGCGCAGCGTTCGGGACGCTGAGGTCGCTGGTTCAAATCCAGTCACCCCGATTTTTCCTTCTCCTTCTGCAGGTTCGCCTCTTGTGGGTGCGAACGCAACAACTCCTCCGGTTCCAACAAGGTCTCACCTCGCTCTTTTAGGGGGCGCAACAGCTGTCTCTCAAAATCGGGCGGAGTGGCCGGGCGTAGCAACAGACGGCTCGGGCGCCTCTCCAGCCCCTGTAAAATCTGGTTCATGGCGGCGGCCGCCTCTTGGCGCAGCGCCCGATGTCGAGCAGAGGCCAATCTCTCCAAAGCCGAAAGCGCCTGCGGGTCGCCTAGTCGGGCAAGACAACGCACAAGGTAGATCGCGATGTCGGGGTGTTGCCCTTCCAACGCCTGAAGAAGGTAGGGCACAACACGGCGGTCGGAGAAGGCCCAAAGGGCCTCGGCATAGGCCAAACGACGGCGTCTATCGCCGTGCATAAGGCCATGCCAGAAACCCGATAACTCCTGCGGGGGCATAGCCGCAAGCGCTAAAGCGGCTTCGTGGGCTAACGCTGCCGCATCTTGCGCATTCAACCGCCGCATAACGCTCGGCTGCTTTAGCTCATAGAGCAGCCGACAAAGTCCCTTGTGCGCCGCAGCCGCACGTAGTCTTCGCACACTCGCCATGGTATCTCGACAGGTTCCCAACAACGCCAAATAGAGCGCACTGCTCAGAAAGGAGTAGTGCATGTTGGCCATGCCACGCAAGTCGTTTGCGCTCTGTTCCAATAGGGTATAGAGGGCTTGTGACACCTGTTCTAAACGCTCGTGCGGCGTGGAGGCGATGTCTTGGCCGGCAAGGCGACGCAGTAAGGCGCCGGCAAAGTGCCCATTTCTAGGAATGTAGGCTCGATGCCCATCGCCCCCGGAGAGCGCCAGGGCGGCAGCCGTGCGCACCCGCTCGTCCTTGTGCCAGAGCAAAACCAGAAGGCGGTTGAGGCTGCCTTTCGCATGGTACAGCTCCGCCCGCAACCGCGCCGGAGAGGCGTTTGCCAACACGCTACGCCCTTGCGCTATCTCCTGCGCAAACATCGGCGGCGGTTGCCCATATCCTTCTTTTAGCTGAACGGAAGGTGTTACCATAGAAAACTCCTCTCCTTTGAACCGCTAGTGGCCGGTAGGAACGTTGCCTCCGGGCGGATGAACCAGCAGCCATAGGGTAAGCAAAAGCCCAATAGCGATAATAAGCTGCCTTACTTTCTGCTGCCCCATACGTCGCGCCGTATCGGCTCCGAGATAGCCACCGGCTATTGAGCCGATCATCATCAACAGGGCGATAGGCCAATGGATAAGCCGATCATGGTGGGGGCCTACCCCCTGCCCCGGCGCCGTGCGCTCGACCATGAAAACGAGAATGGCCACAAAGTTGATGAGAATGGCATTGATGTTTTTGAGCGCGTTCATCAGATGAATGTTGGTGAAGCCCATAAGGCTAAGCCCGGCCAACATGAGGATGCCTATGCCTGCCCCGAAGTAGCCACCGTAGAGAGCGATAAAGAACTGAAAAAAGCTAACTCCATACCAGGAAAGCGGAATATCACGCGCCTCCTTAGGCGCCCAAGTGCTCTGTTGGCGCCTCTCACTCTGGCGCTTTATCCAGTTAGAAAGAGGACTCTGCGCCATGAAAAGCAGGGTGGCCATAAAAATGAGATAGGGCACAAGACGGCTGAAGAGCGCGTTATTGGTGTGGGCAAACAGCAACGCGCCCAATCCACCCCCGATGAGGCTGGGAACGCCGAGAAACCATAGCGCCGGCCCCACCCCGCTTAACTCCTTACGATACCCGAATAGGCTACTGCAAATGCCAGGCCATAAAGCAACAGTGCTCGTAGCGTTGGCCACGTTTGCCAGTTCCCCACAGAATAGTAGAGCGGGAAAGGTTAACAAGGTGCCTCCACCCGCCACGGCGTTCACGGCTCCGGCGATAAAGGCAGCACCTAGCAGTAGAAGATATTTGTGGAACCCCATATGGAAAGATATTTTACCGAAAAGCTGCCCATAAGGCGCAAAAATAAGCCCTATCCGCCTCCTAGCCGCTTTGCTCCACAAGTTAAATTCGCATGGCGGTTGACGCCTAGCCCTAGAAACGTCTATAATTGTAAGGTGGAAATGTCATAATCTAAGGATGTAGCCTAGAAACGACCGAATTCGGTGAACCTCTCGTGGTGCATCCTCCCTAAGGCTCTGCACTGCGATCTGTATGAGCAATACCCATGTGGCGAAAGTCAACTTAGGTAGGTGCTATTTGTGCCCATAAACCCCGCAAAATACGGGGCAGAACCTAGTAGGTCGAGAGAGGAGAACTTCAGGCATGGACGGGTTAGAAAGAAGTAACAATCAAAATCCGCTTCCCCCCAAGCCCGAATATGAGTTCGTTAAGCGTCTTCTCGACGTTAGCGTTGGTTTGACCCTGTTGGTTCTGTTGGCCATCCCCCTCCTCTGCATCGCCATCGCCGTCTATGTCTCCTCTCCCGGAGGCGTTTTCTATCGGCAAAAACGTGTTGGACGGCACAACCGAATCTTCGAGCTTTACAAGTTTCGTACCATGTATGCCGGCGCCGATCAGAACGGACCTCTTTGCACCGCTGCCAACGATTCGCGCATTACCCCTCTCGGTCGCTTCTTACGTCGCACCAAACTCGACGAACTGCCTCAGCTTATCAATGTGGTAAAGGGAGATATGAGTTTGGTCGGCCCTCGCCCTCAGGTTCCTCGGTTCGTGGAGAAGTTCCCGCCCGATCAACGCGACCTCGTCTTAGCCGTCCGTCCGGGCATCACCGGCCCCACCCAGCTGATGTTTCGCAACGAGGAAGAGTTGCTGGTGAATGTGGAGGAGCGCGAACAGTTCTATATCGAAGAGCTGCTGCCCATCAAGTGCCAGATGGATGTTAACTATGTAACTCAGCGCTCCCTTCTGCACGACGCGAAAGTGCTTTGGGACACCGCAAAGGTGCTTATCGGTGGCTCCCTTGTTGAAGAGCCGTTCCCCTCCCTAGCCATTACGCAGCAGCGAGTTACCCCAAGGGACGAAACGGGCGACGCCAACCTCATCGGTTGGAAATAGCATCGAGCGTGCCCCTTGTCCCTTTTCGGTCGCCAAGTAAACACCTGCTGCCTAAAGACAGCAGGTAGGGGTAGGTTTGAAACCTGCCCCTACTCCGGCGCACCCGCTGTGCTCCCAAAGCAACACCGGTATCCGAGCAGTACGGCCGGTTTACGGCGGCCCGACAGGCAATATGGCCCGCCGCAATCCCATCCGCCAGGAATGTCACCTCGAAAGCGAAGCTGAGAGGCCTTCGAAGCCGCAGGATGTGCACACAAATGAAGACTGCGTTCTACGGTTCTCTTTCGCACAATGCCCACAGTTCGGACAGGTGCGAGAGGTATTGCGAGGGTCAACATAGTGGACAGGAACCCCTTTCAACACAGCCTTATAGGCGATAAACGCCCGAGGGTGCTTCTGAGTGCCTCGGACTGTTGTGGCGTGGGCAGCAGTTTGAGTTGGACGGTCAGTTTCATTGGGCAGTCTTCCTGTGCCCCAAGGATAGCCTACTCTTAGGCAAACTTCAAGGATTATCTAACAAGCAAGGAGGGGGTGCTTCCCTTGTCGCCTGAAGGCGACAGTCTCCGCGCCGAAACGTTTGATGAAGGATATTTCCATAAGCATGCCGAAATAGGGTTTTGCCCAACATTCTTTTGCAGGGAGGAGAAATCGAATGAAAATCGGCATTTTTACAGCCCTTTTCCACGATCGCCCCATCGAACAGGCGCTTGATTATATCGCCGAGGCTGGCATTCAAACGGTGGAGTTCGGTGGTGGTGCTTACCCCGGTTCGCGCCATCTCAATGACCTTGGCGGCGTTCAAACCCTTATCGAAGACGAAAGCGCTCGCAAGCGCCTGTTAAAGATGTGCGAAAGCCGCGGTTTAGAGATATCCGCTATCTCCGTGCATGGCAACCCGCTTCACCCCGATAAAACCATTGCCCAAGACCACCATAATGCTTTTCGCAATGCGGTGCTGCTGGCAGAGAAGCTGGGGGTTGGCGTGGTGAACGGCTTCAGCGGTTGCCCCGCAGGGGGCCCCGACGACAAGAACCCTAACTGGGTAACCTGCGCCTGGCCCGATGAGTATCGCGATATTCTAGACTACCAGTGGAATAAGGTAGCCATCCCCTACTGGAAGGAACAGAATGCCTTCTTGAAGCAACACAATGTGAAGTACGCCATCGAGGCCCATCCGGGCTTCATCGTCTACAACCCGGAGACCGTGATCAAACTGCGTGAGGCGGCCGGCGAGCAGATAGGCTGTAATTTCGACCCCTCGCACTTCTGGTGGCAAGGCATTGAGCCGCTCAACGCCGTGCGCTATCTCGGCCCCAAAGGCGCCATCTTCCACGTTCACGCCAAAGACACGCGCATAGACCCCATCAACTCGGCCATCAACGGCAATCTCGACGTCAAAAGCTACGGTGCCATTGCAGAGCGCAGTTGGGTGTTCCGCTCCGTAGGCTACGGTCATAGCCAGCAGTGGTGGAACGATTTCGTTACCACCCTTCGCATGGTGGGCTACGACTATGTGCTCTCCATCGAGCACGAGGATGGCATGATGAGCACCCGCGAAGGGCTTACTAAAGCTCTGCAGACACTGAAAGTTGCCGTGGTTCAGGAAAAGCCGGGGGCGATGTTCTGGGCACGCGAATAGGATAAGGGAAAAACGTATGTTTTACCGACATGCCTGCTTTTGGAAACCTGTCACACCCCAAAGCAGGCATGTCGCTTATGCTTGGTCGCAAAAAATCGGTCTGTTGATCATCACCACCCTTTTCAGCCTGTTAACCGGTTGTCGCCTCGATGTGAACCCTCTGGTCGTGCCTAACCTTACCTGGGTTTCCTCCACGACAAGCCCCACAACAGCAGAAAAAGCCCCTTTGGAATCGGTGCAGATTCCTCCGGCCGATCTCGAATCGCTGCCGGTAGCCCCCACTCCATGGAGACTTGCGCTTGTACTGCCTGCCCAAAGCTCCACCCTTGACCTCACCGCGCTCACACGTGGGTTTTCAGCTCTATGCCGCGCCCTGAAAGTAACTCCCGTAACCAGCCCCAATTTGTCGTCTGCTTTGGCTTCTCGCCCTAATGCCCTTTGCGTTGTAGCCCCCTCCATGCCTTGGAACGCCATCACGGCCCAAGCCCATAAAGCGGGGGCGATCTGCGTTTTCTGCGACGCCAACAACGATCTCATTGCTTGGGCGGCCGCTCAAGAACCTCATCAAGCCGCGGACGCCTCAGATTTCGACGGCTTTGTGGGAACGGATGCCCTTTCTGCCGGACGCATGTGCGGTTTGGCCATGATGGCCCTTTTGCCCAACGGGGGTAAAGTATTGGCCATCAGCCCTCCTCTGCCTTCAAGGCCGACATCGGGGTTCTCAGAAAATTTTGCGATTTTCCGAGGCGGGGCGCCCTTCTCTCTAATGGAAGGGGTCGTCTCGAGCACCACCGGCCAACTTGAGGTAATCACCTCGGCTCAAATACCAACGGCCACCGCTTCCTTGACACCATTTCAGGGGTTTACCTGTCTCGATGCTTCCCAGATGCCCACGTTGCAGCAAATTTTAACGGCTTCCCCTGAGCTGCGCACCAGGCCGGTTGTGGGCTATGGCGACACCCTACCCATGCGCTCCCTTTTTGCAACGGGTCACTGCGAGGGATTAGTCGCCCCTCCTTCAGTAGGCTTAGGTGAGGCCCTCGCCGCCCTCACCGTTGGACTGCTGGAGCACCGCCTGCCGAAAGGTCGGCAGGTACTTCTTGCCTCCGAAGGTTATCTCCAACCCATACCAACTTCAAATGCCAGCCAGCGGTTTTAGCGTATTTGAGCAAATTCGCCGAATCCTCGCTTTCTTAAACTTCGTTTTGGTAAAAGCAGAAGACCTTTGTCTTGGTTCTCCAGTCCGCCGATTCATCACGGGGTAAAGTCCTGCGACCAGATACAACATACCGTGAGCATGCTCAGGGTACACATTCACATGGTACACATGCTCACTCTGGTGTATACTTTTTATGAGCAGCCTGAGAGCATTAAAGGGAAAGGTGGATGTATGAGCGTACTTCCAATCAATTTATCACCTCATCTGGAAAGCAATCTCCTATTAGAGAGGCTAGAGCAACTTGGAAAGCTACCTGCAGATACCGATCCAGGCCCTCTACTCGAGCTGGCTCATCATCCCAATCCGAAGGTACGAACCGCAGCGGCTAAGAATCTGGCGAAGCTTGAAAATCCTACTCTGCTCTCTTTTCTTGTAGAGTGTGCACTGAAAGAGAATAACACACTTGCTCGCCGTGAGTTCGTAGCAGCTATCGGTCGGCTACGTCATCCAGAGGCGATACCTCACCTCATCGCCTTTTCACAGGATATAGACCCGAAGGTAGTACTTCAAGCAATTAGAGGCCTGCTCTGTTTCCGTCAAAAAGCAGAGGTTCAAGACTGCCTTCAACAGCTACGCGATCATCCGAATGAGCTTATCCAGAAAGCGGTTCGTGCGGAGCTAGACAAAAAAGTTGGCAACGTCAAGCAGCAGCAGGCCGTTAAGACGGCTGCGAAAACCAAGTCAGATCATACCCGAAGTCCAGAGTGGATGCACAACGTGTTTGTAAACGCCGATGTGCTAGAGGTTTTACGCCACGTGCCTGATGAATCGGTACACCTAACGTTTACATCTCCCCCTTACTACAATGCACGTGATTACACCATCTATCGAAGTTATGAGGAATATTTGCAGTTTTTGGTGCGCGTGTTTACAGAGGTTCATCGGATTACGAAGGAGGGGCGTTTCTTTGTATTGAACACCTCGCCGGTGCTGGTACCTCGTATGAGCCGCCAGCATTCTAGCACCCGCTACTTAATTCCTTTCGACATCCATCCCCGGATAATGCAGATAGGCTTTGATTTTATTGACGACATCATCTGGGTAAAACCGGAGCCGAGCGCAAAGAATCGCAATGGAGGGTTCTACCAACACCGTAAGCCTCTCGGCTACAAAGCAAACTCTATTGTAGAATATGTTATTGTGTACCGCAAGCATACATCAAAACTTATTGATTGGAACATCCATCAGTACGATGAAGAGACCGTTGCGGCCAGCAAGATTAGGGAAGATTATGAGAAGACAAATTTGTGGCGTATCGCCCCAACAGCCGACCCTATTCATCCAGCCGTATTTCCCCTAGAGCTTGCGACGCGTATCATCGAACTGTACTCTTATAGGGGAGACCTCGTGTTTGACCCCTTTGCGGGACGGGGAACGGTTGGGATGGCTGCGCTCCAATTACAGCGCACCTATTTTTTAACTGAAAAAGACCCTCAGTATGCCGCTTATGCAAAGGAGTTGCTCAGTACAGGGAACCTTTTTGGTGGGAATGCGGTGCGCATGATGACGTTAGAGGAGTTTGTTAACGTGAAGCGGGAATCCATGGAAAAAGAGAGATAGTGGTCACAACAACGCTGCTTAGTAATATCATTCGCAAGCTTATACTCGGTGAAGACTATCGTTCAGAAATTGTTGCCTTAATTGATGCACAATTTTTGGAATACGCCATTGCGTTTTTTCGGAAGGTTGCAGAGGCCAAAATGCGTCATCTGCCCATCACTCTCGATTGGTACCGGCAAGAGATGATTACAGCCGATTTGCCGAAAGAAGAGATTGCTACAAATGCTGGATTGAATATAAAAACTATCAATAATATGTATAATACTGCACGCAAAGAAATTGTGTTGCAAGCCTCCCTTGAACACTACGAAACTCTCCACGAAGCTATCAGAAATTTGACTCACGATACAGATGTCAATCTAATGCTTACAATCAAATTTAACCATGTTGCCATTGATCTGGATATCAATGAAAGCTTAATTGTCATTAATGCCCTTGCCGTTGCACGAGCTGCGCTGCGAGGGGGCCTATGGAGCACGGCAGGCAAACAAGTGGAGAAACCGCTGATGATGACACTTTGTGCTCTCCATAAAGTTCCGCGTCGCCATTTTATGGTTGCCGAGCCTCCGAAGCATCAAAGAGAAGCGGACTTTTACCTTGTCGCACCCTCAGGAAAGCTCTTTCGGTGCGAAGTCAAGCTTATGGGTAAGGGCAACCCAGAAAGCACAGATGCGGCCTTTGCACGAGATACCGACATCCTAATAGCCGACAAGCTATCCGAAACCAACAAAACGCAACTCTCAGCCCACGGTATTCTGTGGATGGAGCTACGCAATGCGAGCGATCTCTCTCAGTTTGACGATATATTAACTCATTTAGGTATCCCCCATCAGCCTGTTACAGGCAATATAGCTACCAAGCTAGAGACGGTGATAAAGAAAGTATTTGAATCATCCACCACACAACCTCCGAATCCCATTCGACTCCACGAAGAAAAGGAGTTCTATAGCTCGGACTATCTCGTTGAATTCGATGACGAGACATAGGGGCAAACTCGCTTGACATGCACGTTCTAGGGCACGGCCCTTCCCGCAGTTCCCCTTAAGCCGGATCGGTGGGAACTATTGACAGGTTCGTTGTAGTCTGATATACTAAAAGTGAGATAGATGCCGAAAATAGAGCGTAGATATTATCGGCATGTCTCCTTCGAGAAAACACCGTACGCGCTGGATGCAAGAAACATGATGGCAGCCTATAAAGCGACAACTTTAGACAGTTTCTCTGAACATCGGCAGGAACATACCGGTTCTCAAAAACCGCGATATCGTGCCGGGGCGGATCGTCTGCGCTATTTACGCTACCTTAGCCATCACTTGCATCGCCATGCGCCTTCATATGTGTCAACGAGACCCGCTCCGTAAATCTCGACGGTGCGGGTCTTTTAGTTTTCTATGTGAACGTGTCTATGAACCAAAATACTGCTTAGAAAGGACTTAGGGAACACCGAGATGAACCAAGAGGTGCTCGTTCTCAACAGTGACTATGAGCCGTTGAACGTCTGTTCAGTACGGCGCGCCATCGCCCTCGTCTTCTTAGGAAAGGCAGATATTCTGCATACGGAAGAGGGACAAACCATTGTGGGCGCCGAGCGCACCTTTGCGGTTCCCTCGGTGGTGAAGCTGCGTCACCATGTGCGTCGCCCCCTGCCCGAGCTGAAACTCACGCGACGTACCATCTTCGCCAGAGACAACTACACCTGCCAGTATTGCGGTACGGTGACCAAAGAGCTTACCATAGACCACGTCATACCGCGCCGCGCCGGCGGGCAGGCCACTTGGGAAAACTTGGTAACCTGCTGTCGCCGCTGCAACATCCGCAAGTCGGATAAGTTGCCGCACCAGGTAGGGATGAGGCTTATTCGCCCACCGCGCAGGCCGCGCTATACGCCCTACATAAGCCTTACAAAATATATTTTGGGGCGGCAAAACGCCGTGTGGCGTACCTACCTGCCTACCTTCGCCGACTTTCCGGAAAGCTAACATCCGTCGGTAAAAATAGACCCTTCCCGCCAGGCGGGAAGGGTCTTTTAATTTGCTCTAGGGCCTGCCTCTCTGCAGAGGCCTAAAGCGGCCGGGGTTAGTAGGGCGGAAACAGAGGGGCTGCTGCGCGAATGAGATAGTGGGCGCAGAGCACAGCGCCACACGCCGCCAAAAAATTCACCACGTCGTTGGTCATCCAACGCCATCCACGAACTTTTGTGTTGGGCTGGCCATCCGCCGAGCGAGAGCGCTCCGTGTCTCGCCCCGTGATCGCATCGCGATACTGCGCCTGCAGGCTCGCCCCCAGCAAGCTATCAATACCGCACCCCATGAACCCCGCCCACGTTACCAAAACGAACTCCGCCACGTTCAGGTGCCACAACGGCCACGACACCAACGGAATAAATGCTGCTCCCAACACGCCCCCAAGCGTTCCCGGCCAAGAGATCGCGCCCGAAATCCCCGGTGACACCGGCTGCCAGTTGCGCAAAGAACGCGGCTTTACCCCAAAGAAAGTGCCGATCTCTGTAGCCCACGTATCCGCGTTTACCGCCGCGATGCTGCTAAGAAAAAGCAGTTGGACGGCCTCAAGCCGATAGGCAGGAAGATGGTGACGCGCATAGAAATGAAAATAGAGGGCTATGAGAGTGGGAATACCTCCATTTGCAAGCACCTGAGCTGCATCGCGCCGCTCCCCTTTTACCCCCATCGCTACGCTGTAGAGACGCGCTTTCGGCTTGGCCCATTTAGAGAGAAGGGAAGCGCTGAGGAAAAAGGCGAGCAGAGGCCAAATCGCCCGTGCCCCCCCATCCCCGTAGATGATAGTGCCACATAGGGTGGCCGCGATCGCCCCATCCCACGATAGCAGGCGCAACCAGCACGCCAAACCGGCGCAGAGCGCCATCAAGAGTAACGCAAACCACCAGGGTGGTGCAACCAACATCGTGTTTAACATAGGGCTTCTCTCTCTTCCCGCTTTAGGGGACGCGATATAAACGGACTGTCGCCCCACAAAAAACGCCATGGCCGATCACGTCCCTGCGTGATCCCTACTCGACATGTAGCGATGATGGGCGCGTGGGCTACCTCCGTCTGGCGCTCTTTGGCCAAAAAGAGCGGACTTTGCGGGTTCATCAAGTCCACTCCGTTGAAGGTGGTGTCGATTCCGAAGGCCTCACATAGGCGTGCAGGACCGCTGCACAGCGCGCGCAGCCACCGCTTTTGCGTAAGCAGTTCCGACAGAACAACGCCTTTCTCGCTTAGACGCCTGCGAAGCGCCATCTGTTCCTGCCCACAAAGCGGCTCGACGGCGCGTATCAACACGGCCTCCCCTACCCCTTCCTCACCTGTAACTACGTTGAAGCAGTGATGAACGCCGTAGATTCGATACACATAGGCATGCCCTGCAGGCCCAAACATCCAGCGGTTACGATCCGTCAGGCCACGATAAGAGTGACTTGCGGGGTCTTCCTGCGTATAGGCCTCCACCTCACAGATGCGCCCAATGAGCAGGGCTTCTGGCTCTCGCCGGATCAATAACATCCCCAGGAGGCGCCTAGCAACCTCTAAAGTCGGCGCATGGAACAGCTCTTTCGACACCGGCACCCAGCCCGACACCTTTGCTTCCTTTCGTTATGGCAACTGCCTAGAAGACAAGTGCAAAAAGCCTCTCTTTTGGGCTTATAATACCCAAATAGTTGCCTACCGGTGCCTCTTAGTTACATCAGGTGCGGAATATCACTCGCCCAGCGCCTCACGCACCCGCCCGCCGGCGGCTTGAAGACGCGCTCTTGCGGTGGCAGCATCCACACAGCTACGGAGCATCACGATGGCCGTTTTACACTCCCAGTCACAGGCCTCTAGCGCTCGCTCCGCCTGCTCTCTATCGGTGCCGGCGGCCTCAACAACGATGCGAATAGCCCGATCGCGCAGCTTCGTATTGGTCGCCCTAAGATCTACCATGAGGTTCTGATAGGCTTTGCCCATACGCACCATGGCACCGGTGGTGATGAGGTTGAGGATCATCTTCTGTGCCGTGCCGGCTTTCAGACGCGTGGAGCCGGTAAGCGCTTCGGGGCCGGTAATTGCCGCCAGGGTAAAATGGGCGTAGCGGCTCATGGCGGCCTCGCGCACGTTCACAACGGCGGCGGTAACGGCTCCGCTTGCCTGAGCCGCTTCGAGCGCACCGATCACAAAGGGGGTGCGACCGCTGGCGGCGATGCCCACCACCACATCCTGCGGCCCTACACCGCGTGCACGTATTTCGGCGGCCCCTGCCTCCCTATCGTCCTCCGCTCCTTCAACCGGTGTGGTAAGGGCTTTTGGGCCGCCAGCAATAATGCCTTGAACCATCTCCGGAGGCACTCCAAAGGTGGGGTGGCACTCGCTGGCATCGAGCACGCCCAGCCTGCCGCTCGTGCCGGCACCCACATAGAACAGCCGTCCCCCGTTTGCGAGGCGTTGGGCGACGATCTCCACCAGTTGAGCGATGTGCGGCAGCAGCGGCTCAACCGCCTCGGCCACTTTGTAGTTTTCGCGGTGCAGAGCCTCCACAAGCGCCAGAGGTTCAAGCCTATCGAGGTCAAAGGTGGCGGGGTTTCGGGCTTCGGTTTCAAGTTTTGCCAGTTCCGACATGCGCCTAAAACTCCCCGCCTGCGTTACACCACGCCACGTCGCAACTCATCGAGAGGATAGAGCGTGCCGCGCCAAACCACGCCATTTTGGCGGTAAGTCCACCAGGTGGAGCGCAGAATGACGTAGACCAGCAAAAGCGCTGCCAGCGGATAGCCAAGTCCATATTCGGGCCCGGCGCCGGAAACGGCGCGGGTGGTTCGCGCCCCCAGCATCATTGCGACAAGGCTGCCCAGTCCAAACAGATGGGTAAGATGGCCCGGCAGCATCAGCGCCAGAAGCGGATAGAGCGCAATGTAGATAAGCAGCAGGCTCGAGCCGAAGGTAAGCGGCAAATTGAAATCGAAGCCGGCAAAGGCGTTTTTCGTAAGCCCATCCACAATGCCGCGCAGCCCCACCACCCAGCGCACGGAGATGAGATCGCTGCCTTGCATGAGGGCGCTCCGAAAGCCGTAGGCGCGAATCATTTTGCCGAGCTTCACATCGTCAATAACCTCCATGGCAAGGGCCTTATGGCCACCAAAACGGCGATAGGCTTCCGCCCGCACAAGATTAAAAGCTCCCAGCCCCACATAGGCGCTGCTGCGTGCATCGGCTAAAGCCCAAGGGCGTGTGCGAAAGCTGAACATGAGGCTAAAATAGCTTACAAACAGCCGCTCCCAGAAGTCATGGGTTTCACATCGTGGGGCCAAAACGAGGTGGTCAATCTGGCGGCGGCGGGCGTAGGCCACCGCTTTACGAAGCGTTTGAGGGGCATACACGACATCGGCATCGGTGAAGAGCAGCCACTCGCCTTTCGCTTGGGCGCTGGCCACATGAAGGGCATGGTTTTTGCCGAGCCACCCCATTGGCAAACGATCCACGTGAAACACACGCAGCCGAGGGTCCTCCTTGGCCAGTTGCTCCAGAATGAAGCCGGTGGCATCGGTAGAGCGATCGTTCACCGCCACGATCTCGAAACAAGGATAGTCTAAAGCAAGCAGGCTTCGCATGGCGCGCTCGATGGTGGCTTCCTCGTTGCAGGCGGGAACGAGGATAGAGAGCGTGGGGAGATGCTCCATCTCCTCTTTGGTGAAAAGAATGGAGGAGAGTTGGCGATAGAACTTTCGGCCCCAAACCAGCAGCCCTAAGGCCACCGCCCATATCACAAGGGCACCGAGCGAGAGCGCTAGATGAATAAGGCGCCATGGGAGCAGGCGAATGAGCAGAAACAGATGATGTATAAAAAGGAACCCGTGTCGCATAAAGTCTATTCTTTTGTTCGATTGGTCTCTGCTTCAAGACGCAGATACTGTTGTTGTGAGGCCCGGTCTGCATCCTGCTGATGGGCACTGCGTTGGTGGGCTATCTCCATATGGTACGGCTCGATGTGGATATTGATGTGGATCGAGGGCAGGGCGGCACGAATGCGGTCCTCCAGCTCTTCCGTAAGCGCGTGCGCCTCCACCAGGCTACATTCATCTTCTATCTGCACATGCACATCCGCGTCGCGTCGGGAGCCCATCTTTCGCGTACGAAGCTTATGATACCCTAGGACGCGCGAGTCTGCCTCTAGGATGCGGCGAATAGCCGCCTCCTCCTGTTCGGGCAAGCGGGTATCCATGAGCAGTTGGAAGGCCTCCCACCAGAGTTTGAAGGCGGTAAGGACGATCCAGCTTACGATGGCCAGCCCTAAGAGGCTGTCAAGTCGCTGCCAGCCGGTAAGGCGCACCAGCACGAGACCGACAAGAACCGCTGCGGAGGCAAGAGCATCCGAAGACAGATGAAGGGCATCGGCGGCCAGCGCGGGCGAATCGGTTTTGCGAGCCGTACGTTTGAGGTAGGCCGACGCTCCGAGATCGGAGAGGGTTGAAAGAGCCATCACGGCTAGGGCGGCGGTCGTTGCCGGATGAAGGGTTGCCGGGTGAAGGAGGTGTTGCCATGCTTCGCGCCCCACCCAAAACGCCCCCAAAAGAATAAGGCCTCCCTCGAAGAGGCTGGCGAGACTTTCTAGTTTTCCATGCCCATAGGGATGCTCTTTATCGGGAGGGCGGTCGGAGGTGACAACCGAAAAGAGGGCAATGCAGCCTGCCAGCAGATCGGTGCCGGAATGCAGCGATTCGGAGAGGACACCCACAGAACCACTCTGTAGCCCCACAAGAAGCTTTAGCACGGTGAGAAGTCCGCTTGTGAGCACCGAAAGCAGGGCCGCCTTCAGCTTGTGCCGCGTCGCTTCCGACATAATCTACGCTCCCTTTCGCCTCCGCATCCCCAACAGTTGCCTACTTCTTTCTTACGCCAACGGCAGTCTTAAAAGTGCGCCAGGAGATTATACCTACTCGATCTCTTCGCGCTCTACCTTTCGTTTACGCCTAAGCAAAGGCCGTCGCTTTTTATCTATCGCCTTCGGCGATCTCTCTATCGAGGCGCTCGTAATCCGCATAGCGCAGCAACTCATAAAGCTCTTTGCGGGTCTGCATTCTGTCGATCAGGCCTTGTTGTGTACCGGTCTCTTTCAGCATGTGCAACGCCTCGCGAGCCGCGTGCATCATCACGCGAAAGGCTGTCATAGGGAAAATCACCATCGCATAGCCCATCTCGGCAAACTCCTGGGCACGAAGATAGGGCGTTTTGCCGAACTCCGTCATGTTGGCCATGAGGGGGGCTGAAACCGCCTTGGCAAAAGTTTCGAACTCCGCTCGGCTCTCCAACGATTCGGGAAAAATGGCATCGGCACCCGCCTCCAGATAGCGTTGTGCCCGTACGATGGCATCCTCAAGACCGTTCACGGAGCGCGCATCGGTGCGGGCAATAAGGAAAAAGTCGGGGTCGGAGCGCGCCCGAACGGCCGCGCGGATCTTTTTCACCATCTCTTCTGCCGGAATCACCTGTTTTCCGTCAAGATGGCCGCATCGCTTCGGGGCCACCTGGTCTTCCAAGTGCAGCCCGGCCAAACCGGCCTGCTCGAACTCCTCCACCGTACGAACAACATTCAGTGCCTCCCCGTATCCTGTATCCGCGTCGGCCACAACGGGCAGCTTCACTGCACGGGCCACATAGCGCGCCTGTTGTGCCATCTCCGTGAGGGTGAGGAGGGCCATGTCGGGCATGCCGAGAAGGCTGTTGGTTACCCCGGCCCCGCTGAGGTACAGCGCCTCAAAGCCGACCTGCTCGGCCAGCAACGCCGTAATCGCATTGAACACGCCGGGCAAAACCAGCAGACCTTTCTTAAGTCGCGCACGTAGCTGCGCACCAGGCGAGAGCGTCATAGGCTTTCAACCGTCAATAGGGCCAGAAGGCCGCTGAGATCGGTCTCGTTTTCGAGATTCCAGCATCGTTTCAGCACCCTCTCGATACGCTCCTCCGAAAGAACGGGGGAGGCCAGGTGGCGGAACTTCGCCTCGACCTCCTCATCGGTTAAGGGATTACGCGCGTGCCCTTTGGGGAAAGTCACCTCCTCTTCCAACACACGCCCATCCCGCAGACGAACCCGCAACCGGTTCGGAATGCCCTCCGGATAGCGGGCATCGAGGGCCGAATCCACCTCTACGACGATCTTTTGGGTAAGCTCGTGCAGCACGGGGTCATTGAGATGGGCCGCATCGAACGAGTCGAGCGTTACCTGCCCTTCCTTTAAGGCCACGGCTACACAGTAGGGCAAGCTGTGGTCGGCGGTTTCGCGGGTGGTGGGGTGCCACTTTGCCGGCTCACTGCCGATGATCTCTGCAGCGGCGCGAAAGGTCGAAATCGTGATGCCTTCGATGGCTTCCATCGAGCCGATCTGCGGTCGCAACGCCAGGGCGGCATCTATGGCGCTCTGCGCGTGGTATTCGGCGGGGTGGAACTTGATGCAGGCCTCTTGAATTTTGAAGGGAGGGGCGGGCGGATCGGGCAGCGGCAGGGTAAAAGGCCCAGATATCTGCTTCCAAAACCCCATCTCCCCTTCAAAGATGTCAGAAGGGCCGGTCATACCGTGGCGCGCCAACAAGGCAGCAAAAACCCCATTGCGGCTTACGTTGGCAAAGGCACACCCTTTCCAGTGCGAGAGGGTTCCTACACGGGTTTGGCGCAGCGCATTATGCGAGACGGCGGCGATGGCCTGCGCATGGGTTAGTTGTTCCTGATTGAGATGCAGAAGCTTTCCGGCAGCCAAACTCGTTGAGAACGAGCCGTAGGTCACATGGTCCCAGCCGCGTGCCCGAATGGAGGCAGCGTCGCACAGACGGCATTGAATCTCGTAGGCCAAAACCGCGGCGACGATCAACTCCTTGCCGGTGCGCCCCATCGGTTCGGCGATGGCAAGCACGGCAGCGAAGTTATCGCTGGGGTGCGCCGGCTCCTTAGAGAGATAGGTATCGTTATAGTCCAGGTAACGAAAGGCGACCCCATTGGCAAAGGCGGCCATCTCCGGCGAACTGCTCAGGCCGGCGCCGATCACGGTGGCCGGCAAGGCGCTGCTGACGGTACCTGCCACCGAACGTGCAATAGAGGCCGGTTCGCTGTTGTAGGCGCCCAGAGCGCACCCCAAAGTATCTATGAGATGGCGCTTCACCGCATGAACGGTCTCCGGCGGCAAAAGTTCGTAGGTTAATCGGTCGGCATAGCGGCTAAGCTTTTGAGCAAGGTTCATAGCACTATCTCCTCAACGGCCTCGACGTTGCGGGCGATGGTTTGTAGGAACAGCGCGGCATCTACTCCTTGAACAACGCGATGGTCAAAGGTAAGTGAGATATTGGCTACCTGTTTTCCTTCCAGCATGTAGGCCGAGCCGATGAACAGCACCCCAACCGACGGGGCCACCAAAACAGGCGTGGCATCGAGAATGTCGTAAGGGCCCAGATAGCTCAAGAGAAACTGCGTTGTCTCGGCGGCCTGGTCTTCGCCACCGCGTGCCCTTTCAATGCGCTCCTGAGCCACGCGTAGGAAGTCGGCGAACGATAGGGTATCCGCTTTGGACACCACCGCCGTCACCAGTTCGCCCTCCGGCAAGGCCACGGCAATACCGAGATTGACGTGCCGGTACTCGCGCACGGTGGCCTCTCCAACGAGGGTAGAGCGGAATCGCGGATGCTCTTTGAGCGCTTGTGCCACGCAGTAGGCAAACGTTTGGAAGGCGGTGGGCTTTAACGCCTTCTCGGCAGGATCGTCGCTAAGCTCCTCTTCCGCCCGTAGGCGGTCTACGAAGCGCCGAATGCGCCCCCACTCCACAATGCGCCTCGCCGACGCGGGCACCACCGTCTGCTGGCTACGCAACAGCCGGTGAATGAAGGTGCGTTGGCGCACACTAAGAGGGCGATCGGTGTAGTCATCTTCCGCAGGAATGTCGTGTGTTCCAGCCGACGGCTGAAGCTGCTTTGCTTGCAGGTAGGCATCCACATGCTCCGGCAACAGCTTTCCGGTGGGTGTGGGGATGCGGCGCATCTCCTCTTCGGAGATGCCACGTTCTTTGCAGTAGGCGCGCGTACGGGGTGGAATCGTCACAGAGGGTAATGGTTGTTTCTCAAGGCCGATACCCTTCCCCTCTAGGCCAGTAGAGGATGTGGCCGCCGCGGCGAGCACCTCGATGCGGGCAATAGGAGCACCGATAGGCAGCACAGCCCCCTCCTCCGCCAGCCACTCACGCAACACGCCATCGTAGGGCGACTCCACTTCGAGGGAGGCTTTATCGGTCTCCATCGTATAGAAAGGCTCGTCTCGCTTCACGACATCGCCCGGCTGCTTATGCAACTTAATGATAACAACCTCTTGCAGTCCCTCACCCATCTGAGGGACATAAACCTCTTCTATCGGCATCTTTCTCCAAAGGCTCCTTTACCGGCTAGCAAGGCCTCACAGCGTGAGGCCCAAAGAGTCTTACCTTCTTTACGGCGGCTTCGCAACCTTTTCCTAACAATTTAGCACCTTAGGCCTCGATTTTCCTCTTTTTTGGGCGCCGAACACATTGTAATTACAGAGGTCACTCGATAACCTCACCCACACAACCTACCTTAAGAAGGAGATCAGGATGAAACGTTTTCAAGTCTTTAAGAAAGTAAGAGCGGCCATTGGGGCCACCGGCTTCCTCTTTATCGCTGCCGTGTCTTTGGCAAACCCTCCTGCGGAGAACCCAACAACCACAACAGGCACTCCCATCCCCATTACCGCTACCCCCGATGTCAAATCGGTTCAAGTGGAAAAAATTGCGGTGCTGCCGTGGACGTTTCAGTGGGGGACAAAAACCTCCCGTGAGACCGCTCAGAGCTTTCTTCACAAGCTGCTGAATAAAATGGGCATCGAAGAGATATCGGAAGCGCGCACCACGGCAGCTTGGCTACAAGCAAACAGTGAGGAGTACGATCCAAAGTTTGACTTTATGCCCTCTCCGGCCTCCATGCTTCGCGTAGGCATGGCCTTAGGAGCAGACTGGGTGATGGCGCCTATGGCCTCTTGGCATTCACGAAGCATTTGGGTGGGTTTGGGGCCGAAAACCAAATCCACCTGCACGGTGAGCTTTCGTATTGTAGACGTGAAAAATCGCGTGGTCGCCTTGGACGTTCACGACTTGGCCATGGGTCAGATACCCCTGGCTAAAGCACAGGGGCTTGTGCCTGATTGGAAGCGTGTGCCTCCGACCGACACAATAGGGCGTCTGAACATTCGCCCCGTGCTTTGAGGTTTACCGCCGCATTGAAATCAGCATTCGCCTCAAAGCCACACTCTTGACATCGAAAGCTGCTCTGGCTCTTACGGTTGGCTTTGGCGCAGTAGCCGCATACAGAACAGGTGCGAGACGAGTTGCGCGGGTCAACCAACACAACAGGCACTCCTGCCGCCTCGGCTTTATAGGCGATAAATTGACGCAGTTGCAGGAATGCCCAGTTACCGAGGAGCCATCGCATCTCGCGAGAAACCGTTTCTGCTCTG
>NZ_DATGKU010000179.1:0-1165 GCF_035294505.1 Chthonomonas sp.
TCAAGGGGAATCGAACGTGGGCAGGGCCTACCAGTACCGCGCTCTGCTTGCCGGCCTCATTCGAGACTGGCGTGCCGCCTGGAACGAGGGCAACTTCCCCTTCCTCATCGTGCAACTGCCGAACTTCGGCCCGCAAAAGCCCGATCCAACCGAAAGCGCTTGGGCGGAACTGCGCGAGTCCCAAGATATTGTTGCCCACACGGTTCCCAACACCGGCATCGTATGCACGATTGATATTGGCGACGCCAACGACATCCACCCCAAAGATAAACAGGATGTTGGCAAGCGGCTCGCGCTCTACGCTTTGGCCAAAGTGTACGGCCAAAAAGTGGTCTACTCCGGCCCCACGTTTCGTTCGATGAAGGTAGAGGGACACACAGTTCGTGTCTTTTTCGATCACACCGATGGAGGCCTGGTGGCAAAAGGAGACAAGCTTGCCGGTTTCGCGATCGCCGGCCCCGATAAACAGTGGCATTGGGCCGATGCTCAAATCGAAGGCAACAGTGTGGTGCTCTCCTCGCCCGACGTTCCCGACCCCGTAGCCGTTCGATACGCTTGGGCCGACAACCCGCAGTGCAACCTTTATAACGGTGCCGGTCTCCCCGCCTTCCCCTTCCGTACCGACGACTGGACGGAGATCACCCGAAACAACCACTAACACGCTCTCGATCCCAAGGAAGGGTGACCGCGGTTGCGCTGCTTAGAGTAGCATGGGCAGTACGGCTCTTGACAAGATGCCATATACTTTTATTGGGGGCGGATGGGGCCTGGTGGCCCTCCCGGTCTTCAAAATCGTGCGAGAGGCGAGCAATTCTCGACTCTGGTGGGTTCGATTCCCACACGCTCCCGCCATTGGCTTCTTTTGCCGCGAGCCACCATTGGGCTGCATAGAATCCACCGGCAGCTCCTGCTAGCGGCTACCTATGCTCCCCGGCTCCTCACCTTTCCGATACCTTCCTTAAACGCTTCCCAAACTCGTACACAACCCTAAAACCGCTCCCATCCGCCCTTAGCCGATACACTACTCCCTCACTCGAAATACCACCCCCATCCCATAACCACCACCCCCATACGTCTCCCCATATAACCAACCCCCTAAACCTAACACCAAACCACCATAAGGATGGCTCCCATCCCCATTCCGCCCTAAACCGTCCTCCGCACT
>NZ_DATGKU010000180.1:0-3745 GCF_035294505.1 Chthonomonas sp.
CATCCGTCATCCCCACCAAACGACCATACCCATCCCAACTTAAGTGCACGTTGCGGCCCGCATCCGCCGGATACTGCACGTCCGTGAGGTGGCTTTCCGGATCGGTGTAGCTGTAGTTCGTCGTAATCCCCCGACCGTCTATCCGCTGCAACACGTTCCCATCCGCATCGTAACTCGTTAACTGAACCGTGTCGTACGGGCCGTTCGCATTCGGATAGACCACCTTTGCCAGATACCCGGAGGCGTTATACACAAACTGCGTCGTGTGCCCGTTTCCGTCTGTCACCCCCACCAAACGATACGCCCCATCGTAGCTCTGCTGTACCGGCTGTGTGCTCCCGCTTCGGCTCCGCACCTCTCCTTCCGGCCCGTAGCTGTAGCTGACCTGCCACACCAATACCCCGCTCTCGTTGTACTGCTGCTCCGCGCTCTTTAACCCTCCCACATACAAATACACGTTCACCAAAGACGCTCTGCCGCTGCCCGTCATCCCCGATGCCGGAAACAGAATCTGCACCAACTGGTCGGCCAAGTTGTAACTTATATCCGTCTCGTTGCCTAAGGCATCTATCTCCGCTATGCGGTTCCCTCGCGCATCATAGCGAAAGTGCGTCACATGACCCAAAGTGTCCGTCACCGTCAACGGCTCATGCAGCCCTTCCGCCTGGCTGTAGTTGTAGGTGGGATCGGAGGTGTAGTTAAACGTCTTCACCTCTGTCGCCGTCGCATTGTTCCCCGGCCCTACCTCCTTCACCAGGTTCCCCAACGCATCGTAGCTAAAGCTATAGCTCACCCTCGAACCCCCACCAACGCTCCCCGGAGCCGAGGTCGTTATCCCCGTGATATACCCACTCGGCTCCGCATAACTCAGCGTTATCGGCCCCTTGTTCCCCTCCTGTATCTTCACCAACTCCCCTAAGCCGAAGTTGGTGTAGCTGTAGGTGTAACTCGTCACCGTGCCGTAGGGGTTGGTCGCACTCAAACAGTTCCCATACACATCCCAGGTATACAGCCACGTCCCCTTCCCGTTGGCGCCCCCTGTGGCATACCCGTTCCCATCCTGAACCTCCGAGGGACGCAGCGGGTCGTTGGGGTCGGCATACACCGCGTTCCACACCACCACCCCGCTCCCGTTGGTCAGGCTCGTCTGGCTCATGTGGTTGTCAAATCCCGCCACATACGAGGCCACCACCGTACCCGAAGCGTTCGTCACCACCACTTTACTGTGGCTGCCGTCCACCGCAGAAAACGTGGTGGTGTTGCCGTTGGCATCCACCAAACTCGACACCGAGCCTAAACTCGAATAGGTGATCGTCGCCGTGCTCATGCCGCTGCCCGTCGGGGAGGGCACACTGATGGTGTGCAGAAATGCCACCGTCTCGCTCCCCTCCCCGTCGCTAAAGTTGGCATACCCATACACCTCTTTATCCGGTGGGTTGCCGCTGCCGCTGCTCACTATCTGCGACACATGGTCTAACTCCATCCAGCCCTGAGGGTTCCCCGCAGGCACGTTCTGGCTGGCATAGTAGCTCTCATGATAGTACACGCTGCGCCCATAACGGTCGCTCACATACCAGATGTTGCCCGTTCCGTTGTTCTGGCGGGTGATGCTCAGCAACACCTGGTTGTTCTTATCCGTTATGGCACTTAACAGCGGAAACCCCGACGGCCCATAACCGCTGTACACAAAGTTAATGGCATTCCCACTGGGGTCTATCTCCTGAGAGAGTACCGTGCAGTACCAGCCATAACCAGAGCCTATCGCCGCAGGCCCTGTGGTCACCCACTGCGTGCGACCCCCATCCTCGATAACATAGTGCCCAAAGGGGGAGTTGGTGTCGTACACCCAACTCACCAGGTAAGCATGCCCTGCCTCCACCTGGCACACCACCACCGGATTGGAGGCCGTAGGCACCGAGGGCGCGCTGAGGCGTATCCGACTGCCGTTGGGGAAGTACAGATACTTCGTCCCCGCCGAAGGCTGCGCATGGGTCGCCACCACGCTAAAGAAGGCCGAACTCGCCCCAGAAGCCGGAATGTTGGTGCGAACCTCGTACCCCCCGCCCACCACCGCATATGGAGAGACCGTCAACGAAATGGTCGCATAGTTGACAAAAGCTACCTGCCACCCGTTAGGGGCCGAAGAGGTCGCTACCGTCTGCCCGTTAAGCAGAATATCCCACTGTAAGCCGGAGGCCGGGTGGTCGCTGCCCGTCAGCGTCTGGGTCACCGTCATCCCCTGAGGGATAGAACCCGGCACCAACACGTCGAAATAGCCCGAAAAAGCCGTCGCCGACCCACCCCCATACGGAGGCGACTGCAGCGTGCGCAGTTCATAGTTGATGCCTCCCGCCGCACTGGAGGGCACCCCAACAGAGGCCATCCCATACCCAAAGCTCACGCTCCACCCGTTGGGGCTAGAGGAACTGGCCACCGTCTTCCCCTGATACACGATGTCCCACTGCAAACCCGATGCCGGCGCATCCGAACCCGATAGCCCTATCTGCCCCGACTGCCCTGCCACCAACTGCGGGTTAAGCCGGGTGGAGGGGTCATACACCCCCAGGTTGTAGCTCTGTGTCCAACCGTATCCGAAATCGTCGTACTCGTACGTGGGGTCGTAACCCCGCAAGCTCTCATACTCCCGCGCCCACACCACCGAAGGCCCCACGGGGTTGTACACCCGCAAATCTTCCTCCGGGCCGTACTCCTCCTCCCCGGTGGCCAAATCCACCGGGTCGTTCTGCGAAGGCCCTCCTAACGCCATCGCCTGTACCGGAGGACGCCCCCCGGCCCCTACCGGCCCCGCCTGCCCGCTCCCCGGATGCTGCGGGGTATTGCAGTCACAAGGCGGCTGGGGCGAGGCCGGAGAGTACCCACACCGTAACGTCCCGTTGGGGTTGATGGGGTTGGCCCCACCGCTCCCCCCACCTCCAGGAGGAGGTGGAGAGGACTGCCAAACCCTCCCTAAATACCGAGAGGCCACCTCCACACGCCCCTCCAACAACGCCAACAACCCCACCTCTTGCGCACTCCCAGGACGCACCACCGCCAAATAGGCCGAAGGCTCCAACAAAGCCCACTGCTTCCAACTTACATGCACCTTGCCCCCAGGCCAGGGGCCGCAGTCGGAGCACACATACTCTACCCCTCGCTTGTCCGCTCCTACCACCCCGATAAAATGGTCGTGCTCCACAAAGGCGATCAACGGCTTGGGCAACGCCATAAGCACCTGCTCCGTATGCACCGCCAACGGGTAGGCGTGCAGCCCTACCCGACGCGCCCCCGCCACCAAGTCCGCCAAACTGCTTCCCCGACCCGTTACCTTACACACCTTGGCCACATACGCCTTGGAGGTGGGCAAGCCCCAACGTCCAAAGCAGAGCGCCAATCCCGATGCCCCACACCACGGGTCCAAATACGCCGGCTCCGGTATCCCCGCCTTGGCATGGGAGGCATGGTACCCATAACAGGCCCGACACTCTCGATACAACAACGCCGCATCTCGAAGGTCAACCCCATGCAAAGCCGGCTTGCCCGCCACCAACCGATGAAACAGCGCGGCCGCCTCCGCATAGCGCCCCTCCTCATACAAGGCCAAACCGGTGTCGTAGAGGGCCAAGCCGTAGACCGACCAGGTGGGTTGGGCGAAATGCCTTACCCACGCCAACTCCTCAAGAGCGGCTTGGGGATGCTGGTCTTGACCTAAAGCGGTCTGGGCCAGCCACAGGTGCAGCCAGGCCGC
>NZ_DATGKU010000181.1:0-4660 GCF_035294505.1 Chthonomonas sp.
TATCCGTAGATTAGAGTTATACAGAGAGACCACCCGTTTTGTAAGCGGCGTAAGCAGCGATAACCCTGTGGTATCGAGGAGATTGTAAAACCCATGCGAAAAGACCGCGACCAACGTAGCTTTTCCGATAACGACGACTACGCGGAAGACGGCGTCAACGAGAACGAAAGCTCTGGTGAGCTGCAGATTCGGGCGCTTTGGTTGCTCGACGAGATCATCCGTATGACTCCACGTAACGATGCGCGAATGGGCTACCTCTTGGCCTTGCGCGAACAGCTTATCTCCGATGAGGAGGCGATGGAGCAGGCCAAGAAGGTGATCGCCGAATTCGAGGAGGCCTACAACAAGCTCACCGCGCCGGCCAACCGCATCGCCGTGTTCTTGGGAAAAGTGGAGCCGGAGGAGCAGAAGCCCAAAGCGCGGCGTCGTGGCCAAGATGCCATAGAGCCGGGAAAAGGTGGCCAAGAAGAAAAGACGGATTTGGTGGTGCGTATCGCAATTGGGGATCAAGAATACATTGCCAATGTAGACCCCAAACTGGAGAAAACCGACTTTAAGGTGGGCACCCAGGTGAAAGTGAACGAGGCCTTCGCCGTTATTGGCGACCTGGGATATGCCAAGGGCGGCCCCATCGTAAAGGTTAGCGAGGTGCTTGAAGACGGGCGCTTGCGGGTCTCTATGGATGCGCAAGGGCTGCAATCGCGCGTGGTCTATCGCAGCGACGATCTGTTGCACGAGCCGCTAAAGCCCGGATCAGAGGTGCGCATGGAGCCGAATTTCAAGGTCGCGTTAGAGCACTTCCCCGCCCGTGAAACGACAGACTACTATCTTGAAGAGGTGCCCGAACTGCCTTGGAGTAAGATAGGCGGGCAAGAGGAAGCCATAGGGGTTATTAAAGACGCCATTGAAATGCCCCTGCTCTACCCCGAACTTTTTACACGCTTCGGGAAACGGCCGCCTAAAGGCATTCTGCTCTATGGCCCGCCTGGGTGCGGTAAAACCCTTATCGGGAAAGCGACGGCCTATAACCTCACAAAAGAGTACAGCAAGCGCCAGGGCAGAGAGGTTAAAGAGTACTTCATGTACATCAACGGCCCCAAAATCCTCAACATGTGGCTCGGCGAGTCGGAGCGGCAAGTACGAGAGATTTTCGCACAGGCGCGGGAGAAGGCCAAGGAGGGGCGCCTTGTGTTTATCTTCATAGATGAGGCCGAATCGCTTTTGCGAACGCGAAGCAGCGGTCGCTATCTGAACATCTCCAACACCCTCGTCCCGCAGTTCTGTGCGGAGATGGACGGACTGGTAAGCCTGCAAAACGTGGTGGTGATGCTTACCTCCAACCGACCCGACTACATAGACCCGGCCGTGCTGCGCCCTGAACGCATTGACCGTAAGGTGAAGGTGGCTCGACCGGATCGAAGGGCTGCACGCGACATCTATCGAATCTATCTTAGCGACGTTCCCTTAGACCCCGCCCTCATTCGGGAGCACAAAGGAGACACGGAAGCGGCCCTGGACGAGCTGCTCGACCTCGCCACCGACTACACCTTCCGAACGGAGCCGGAGATGGAGTTTTTGGAGGTCTACCTGCGTAACGGCGGCACAGAGACCCTCTACTGGAAAGACCTTCTGAGCGGCGCCCTGATCAAATCGGTGGTGGAGCGTGCGAAGGACTTCGCCATAAGGCGGTGCATCGTCAACAACACCTCAGACGAGGGCATTGGAATTGACGACATTCAGAAAGCCCTACGCATCGAGTTCCGCGAGAACGAAATTTTCCCGAAGGGCGATTCGTTAGAAGATTGGTTGAAGTTGCTCGACTACGAGCCGGAGAATGTGGCGACCATTCGCCCCATCCGCGCCAGAAAAGGCACGCCGCATTCGCAGCGCAACATCATCTAATGGATGTAAAGACCTAGGACGTTAGTTATGAACCGACTGTTCGGCATCGAGACTGAATACGGCATTGTGGTAGAGGGGCTGAGCGCGGGCGATTGGCTTACCGAAAGTATGGCCGTGGTTCGTAGCTGTGAAGGGCCGTGGGTGAGCGGCTGGAACTATCGGGGCGAGGACCCCCGAAGGGACATGCGTGGTTTTACCGTGCAAAACCTCTCCACAAACCCAGACGATGCCCAATTCGACCCTCCCGGCGGCCCCACAATGAGCCGTGAAGAGGAGCGCAGCGATAGGGTGTTGCCCAATGGGGCGCGGCTCTACAACGACCATGGCCACCCAGAATACTCTACTCCTGAGTGCCGCTCCCTGTGGGACCTTGTGGCGCATGACCGTGCCGGAGAGCGCATTGTGCTGGCAGCAGCGCGGCGGCGGGCTGCCGAAACCGGCCGAGCGGTTACCATCTACAAAAACAATACCGATTTCCACGGGGCCAGCTACGGAACTCATGAGTGCTACCTCATGCGGCGCGATGTGCCCACCGAGACCCTCATTCTCATGCTCCTGCCCTTCTTCGCCTCACGCTGCATCTACGCCGGGGCAGGAAAAGCGGGGGTGGAAAACAACGGCTTAGGGCGCTCCGATCTCTTCCAGCTTTCCCAACGTGCCGATTTCTTCTCTGTAGAGGCGAGCGTAGATACCCTGCATAATCGGCCGTTGGTAAACACGCGCGACGAGCCGCACGCAACCCCGCGAGCCTATCGGCGCCTCCACGTGATCTGCGGGGACGCCAATATGAGCGAGTATGCTACGGCGTTGAAAGTGGGCACCACCTGCTTGGTGCTATCGCTGTTGGAGCAGGGGGGGCAGCCGCCGCTGCGGTTGGCGAACCCGGTGCAGGCCGCGAAGGCCATCTCGCGCGATATAACCCTTAAACGCACGGTGGAAAGGGCCGATGGAAAACCGCCGATTACGGCGCTGGAGATTCAGCGGCTCTATCTCGCCGAAGCGCAAAAACACCTTCAAAACAGCGATGAAGAGACCGAGTGGGTGCTCACCGAGTGGCAGCAGATTCTGGATGAGCTGGAAAAAGACCCTCTTACCACCGCCGACCGGTTGGATTGGGTGGCCAAGTATCAGCTTTTGGAGCCGTTCCGCCAATCGGAAGGGCTGAAATGGAACGACCCCCATATGCAAAGCCTCGACCTCGCCTATCACAACATAGACCCGGAGGAGGGGCTTTACTACGGCCTTGAACAGGCCGGACAGATGTGCACCCTTGTCACGGAAACCCGCATTCAGGCGGCCATGTCGTGCCCTCCTGCAGACACGCGGGCTGCCCTGCGTGGCCTGTTTGTGCAGCGCTTCGCCCCCGCCGTGCAAAGCATCGGGTGGAATGGGGTGCTGTTTCGGTATAACGATGAGGACTATCTCTTCGATATGAACCCTTTGGTTGAGGAGAACGTGCGCCTCCTCAACGAGGAGTTTGCTAGCGTCCGTACCTTAGACGATGTCATCGCTCTCCTTCAGAGCCGTCCGGGTGCGGAGGAGACCATGTAGAGCGTGTAGAACGATACCGATGAGAAATCGTGAAGCAACGAAGGAGCGAGAACCATGAGCGATCTATTCCGTGTGGAAGAGCGACGGCAGATGCCCATCCTGCCCACTGAACCCGCCCGTAAAGAGGGCGATGGCGGCGGCCCTCAGAAGCCGGATGTAAAACGGCCCGACACCAGCGACCTGCTGCGCCGTATGAAGCGTGTAGACCCCGACGCAGCTCGTCGCTACCGACAACGAAGTGGAGAGTAACGTTGTTTGAACCGGCCGCAGACTTTTGGACCCTCTTGGAACGGAGCGGTCATCCCCTTACCCGTCCGCTGACCGCTCCGTCCCTCGCAGGCGATCCGCAGAAAACGCCGGCGCTTACCGAGGTGCACGGCACAACGGTGATTGCGGTGAAGTTCGACCGGGGCGTCATCAACGTGGGAGACCGCCGCGCTACCGCCAACTTCGCCGTGATGTACGACCGTGCCGAGAAGGTTTTGGCCGTTGACGACTATACTCTGCTCGCCATATCCGGCTCCTATGCACGCGCCATGGAGGTGGTGCGCTATCTGCGGACAGCCTTTAAACTCTATGAGCGAACCTACCTCCAACCCATGAGCCTAGAGGGCAAACTGGCGGAACTGGCCAAGGTGGTGCGAGCAGGCCTGCCGGAGGCTTTACAGGGCATCGGCGGATTCCTGCCTCTGCTGAGCATCTACGACCGTGAGTTGGAAGAGGGGCGCATCTTCTTTTACGACGGCATGGGGGCGCGATTCGAGAGCGCCGAGTTCGGTGCGGCCGGCAGCGGTTCGCTGCAGATTCGAGGCGTTTTTGACTATATCGTGAAAACCAAGAAGCCTTTTCATCTCATGACGCGAGAAGAGGCCCTCAAGGAGGCCCTGCTGCTTCTCGACATCGCTGCCGATCTCGATGCGGCTACCGGCGGGTGGTCTAAAGTGCTTCCGTTGGCCAAAACGATCACCGCCGAAGGAATAGAGGATGTGCCTGAGGAGGAGTTGCGTGCCTTGGTAGAGAGCATCGAGACGACAACCAACACGCATACCCTACGATGAAATTTTGACTTTCGAGGTTTTTATGTACACACCGTTCGACATTAACGAGGCGGTTGCCCAGCGTCGTGAGTTTGTAGAGGAAGGGCTGCGCACGGGCAGTCCGGTGGTGGGGCTTCGCTATAAAGGCGGGCTTCTGCTCTTCACCGTGC